>JAPLOC010001159.1:0-4331 GCA_026692825.1 Planctomycetota bacterium
AAGTACAGTAGCATGAAGGTTCTTGACATGGAAAGGCTTTTCGACTGCTTTGCTGACGAGTTCATCGACCGTGCAGATCTTGCCGACCGCAGAGTGCGAATGAGCCCGGATGTCGGCCCGCATTTCCTCGCGTGTGATCGGCACGACGCCGACCCGCTCGACTTCCAGGCCACCCGCGATATTCGCCAGTCGGCCAACGGTCGCAGGATCTAGTCCCGAGGCGAGACCCACGCCAATTGTCGCCAGAACCATGTCCCCGGCCCCGGTGATGTCGTAAACCTGCCGGCGGCGGGTTGGCAGCAACACGGGTTCTCCGGTCGCCGGCACGAGCGCGATCCCGTCGGCATCAAGGGTGACATAGGCGTGATCCAGACCCAGCGTATCGCAGAGCTTTCGGCCGGCGGCAAATGCCTGGGCGGTGGTCTTCACGTCGATGCCGGTCGCCATCCGTGTCTCCAGCCGATTCGGTGTGACGGCAGTCGCCCCGTAGTACGCGGCGTAATCCTGACCCGGGCGGGGATCAACGACAACGGGAACCCCCGCCTTTTTCCCTGCGGCGATGACGGCTCGAATGACTTCGGTGGTGCAGACCCCCTTGCCATAATCAGAGATCAACACCGACTGAAACGACGGAATGCGGGGGAGCAGCAGGTCGAGCAGCATCTGTTGCAAATCGGCCGACAACGGCTCGCGCATTTCGCGATCGACCCGCAACATCTGGTGGGGGTGTCGATTTTGAGCGCGGCCGATAAAGCGTTCTTTGACGGTCGTGGGACGATGATTCGTGGGGAGAACGAGCGAGGAATCGACGCCGACCGCTTCGAGTTCGCGGGTGAGCTCGGCTCCGTGATAGTCACAACCAATCACCGTCGCGAGGGTTGCGTTGGCTCCCAGTCCGACGATCATATTGGCGACGTTGGCCGCTCCACCCAGTCGGGCCTCGTCGTGATCAGCGCGCAGCAGGACAACCGGTGCTTCCTGGCTGACCCGCTCGGCGTTTCCCCAGATATAGCGGTCGAGAATCGCATCGCCCACTACCAGCGTACTGGGAGAAGCCAGCGATTCGAGTGCGTCGAGAAGCGAAACAGACATGGGCGCAGTCCTTTGCGGCGGTGATGCAACGGGGGCGTCCTGCCCCGAGGTCGGGCCGGGATCTTCCTTCGAGGGGCCAATCGTGTCAATCCCGGTTGAGAATGTCCCCAAATTATCGAGGGGATTGGCAGTTTTTCGATTTCTGCCACAATGTCCGTAGACGCTCGCACGGTCGACTCGCTGCGATCGCTGGCCGGGGAAACCAACTTAGTCTCCAGGTGGGACGTTGTATTATCCTCTACGCGGTCGAAAACGAGACGTTTGCTTTGTAGGACGGGGCTCTGACCTGTCGTACAAAGTTGGCGTTTTGTGTTCCCGTACCTACGCCGCCTCCCTTCGGACGGGTCAGAGACCAGTCCTACGGCGGCCGGTGCCCAATGTCTGAATTCCGGCCGCGTGGAGTATATCTATCGGTCAGCTTTGCTGATCTACTTCGGCTTGGCGTCCGTTGGCTTCGGTGGCACTGGCGTTGCCGGCACTGCGGGAGTGTTTTGACCGCGCAGATCCCACACTTCGACGCCCCCCTGGAGTTGCGGTTTCACGACGCCAATCGCCACGGTCTGCCGAGCTGGCGAAATCGCGAAATCGTTCCAGTTCAGATCTTTCACGGGCTCGCTCGGCGTGATTTCCCTCCGCACGCCGCCCGTCTGCACATCCAGAAACCGGAGTGTCTGATCGCCGCAGAGGACCGCGATCGTTTTTCCATCATCGGCGAACGCGACCGGTTGTGCCCATCCCGGAACGGTGAGGAGCAACTCTTCCGTCCCCGAATCGACCTCGACTAGGCTCACTCCCCCGGTGCGGCGTTCGGTCGCCCCACCGCTCGAAAAACGCATCGCTCCCATCGCCAGCATCTTGCCATCGGGAGAGAACGCGACGGCATGCACGCCTCCGTTGGCGTTGGTGCGAAACAAGCTGTGAATCAGAGTTCCCGACCGCGCATTCCAGATCAACACGCCATTTCCGAAAGCTTCATCCGAACTCTGCCAGCGCCCGGCGCTCGCCAGGGTGTTGCCATCGGGAGAAAAAGCGACTGCAAACACATCGGTGTGCCTGTCCAGATCGTGTTTCAACGTCCCCGTTTCCACGTCCCAAAGTTTCAGCCGACCCCGTCCCCCGCCTCTCCTTCCAAGTCGTTGAACGCCGTCGAATCGGTCGGAAAAGTCTTCGAACGAAAGGCCGCATGTCGCGAGAGTCTTTCCATCCGGCGAAAACGCCAACGACACCACGCGTCCCATCGCACGCTTCAGAGGCTTCCAGGCCGGTGGCGTTCCGTCGTCCTGTTCGATGCCGGCTAGATCGTCGAACGAACGCAACAGCGCCCCTGAGGTGGCATCAAACAGTTTGACGAACCCAACATTCGTTCCCACGGCAATTTGCTTCCCGTCCGGCGAGAACGCGAGGGCCGTCGTTTCCATGTGCGAGATATTCTCGGTCGCTGCGAGAACTGCATCCTCGTCGTCCGTGGTGAGCCGGAGACTGAGGACTGATTTTGCGTAGTCGAAGTCGACGATCTGAACCTGAGGATTCCAGTCTTCGCTGGGACTGCTGTTTCCGTCGTCAGTGAGAGTCAACGTCGGGTTGGAACCCGCGAGGGCAATTCGCTGTCCGTCGTGGGAATACGCAATTTTCACATTGTGCCCGGTGACGAGACCTTCGAACTGCCGACTACGGCTTGGTGCGATCCGAGTCTCGGACTGACGCGTCAGCATCGCAGTCTTATTGGGGGAAGGCAACATGGCCATCAGTCTCTTGCGGGCTGAATTGCGGTTGGCCTCACTGAAGAATCCGAACGGGGCCAGACGAAAATATTCTCGCGAAGTGAGCGGCTCTTTGTAGAGAAAGTCAATCTCGTCGAAACCCGCTTCGCGAAGGTCTTTTCCCGCCAGGACCAGGAGGCACCCCAGCGCGATGTCACAAATCTGGGCGACAGCGGTCGGAGCCTCTTCCCCCTTGATCGTCAGTTTGCGCGAGTAACACTCGGTTGTCTCGTCGAGCAACCGACGCAGAAGGGGCAACGAGTCTTGGCCGGCAAGTTCGGCGAACAGCGTGATCGCCGGGAGACGAAACCGGGGTTCAACCGTTGCGTCAGCCGCCATGTGACGTACCAGCGGAATGAACGTGTCCAATTGAAACTCCCGCGCTTGTTCCAGCGCGAGGGCGCGGGTCCACATGTCGCCACGAGCTCCCGCCCATCCCGCCATGAGTCGGCCGAACGGTTCCTTGTGGTCCTGGTTTGAGAGTTCGATACGCACCGATGTCGAGAGGATTTGCGATTCGGTCATCCGAAATCCTTCCGACGCGTCGGGAGGATCGGGCAGGGCTTTTTGGGGATTCGCCGTCCAGGGATCGCATCCCAGAAAGAAACAAACCGCGGCTTCCAAAGAAGGGACACCGTCTCGCCGGGCATTCGGAACGGCGGCGTCGCGCCAGGTCCGCCACAGTTCCGAGGCATACAGTTTTCTGCGCTGATCGGGATACTGGATCGAGTCCGACAACACCTTGATCAAGTGTTCGTCTGCCGCGATGCGGTCAAACAGCATGACGGCGGCCGGTGAGTCCCCCGCCTCCCGCAGAAAAGCCTCCCTCACTTGTTCCAAAGAGGGAACTTTCGCGGTCGCGTCCGGGGTCCGGGTCACACCCAATGACGAACCGCTATGATCGTCATCACGACTTCGTTTCCACAAAAGGTCGGCGAGTTTGGGCGTCCCTGGATTGACCGCCGCCTTTTTGCTGGTTGTCCAGCCGCCGCGGATTTCCGTATCGACCAGTCGCACCGAGATCTTTCCCAGCCGGTCATCTCCCTCTCGCCAAGTGCCGTTGAATCGGCGTTCGATACGCGACCACTTCAGCCGTAACTCGCCAGACTGACCTCCGATCGTATCAGTATACGAACCCTCGTATTCACCGGAGCGTTTCTCTATCAGTTCCACCTGGCCCCAATCGTCGCCGGCCCATTGTCCAGAGATGTCGGGAGGATCGGTCCCTTGCAACAGCGCCACCCCTAACAGGCCAATTATCAGTGTTCCCATCATGGCGAGGATTCCTTTTCGAATCGAGCGAAACTTCGAACGGTCAGGTTCACGCGGAACCAATGACTCGGGGAGTGGTACGGAAGCCGGTTGCTGCACGTGACACAGGCACGTCCCCAGTAACTGGCTGACCTCCGCCGCCGACGTGAAGCGGTCGGCGGGATTCTTCGACAGCAGCCGCTCGACGATCGCCACAAACCACGCCGG
>JAPLOC010001159.1:4344-6345 GCA_026692825.1 Planctomycetota bacterium
CAGCGTCGAATCCGCCTTGAAGGGGGAAACACCGGTCGCCATTTCGTACAGCACGCAACCCAGACTGAAGAGGTCAGACCGTCCGTCGAGCGCGTCCCCCCGAGCCTGTTCGGGCGACATGTATTGCGGCGTTCCCGCGATGATCCCCCAACGGGTCATTGAGACGTCGTCGGCGGCCCGGGCCAGTCCAAAGTCGGTGAGAACAGCCCGTTCGACCCCCTTTTCGAGCAGAATGTTCGCCGGCTTGACGTCGCGATGGATCAGCCCCTGGGCATGGGCGGCGGCCAGCCCCTCGGCCGCCTGCATTCCAATTCGCAGCAGTTCTTCGAGTTCGAGAGTACCACGCGACGCCAAGCGTTGCGCCAGCGATTCCCCCGTCAGCAGCGGCATCACCAAAAACGGCAACCGGGCCGTCGACTGCACCTGGTGGATCGCGATGACATGCGGATTCACCACGGCGGCCGCCGCCTGCGCTTCACGCGAGAACCGCTTTCGCGCCACCGCGCTGTGCGCCAAATGCGGGGCGAGCGCTTTGATCGCCACGAATCGTTTGAGTTCCCGATCGTACCCCTTGAGGACCACTCCCATTCCGCCCCGCCCGATGACGTCGAGTATGTCATACCCGCCCAGTCGACCCAACACAGCCGGGTTGTCAGCGGGGTCGAGATGGTCGACAACAAAGTCGGCAGTCGAACACTCTTCACGCGAGAGGGGGTTGTCATCAAGTTCGTCAGGGGACAGCATCGCCGCGATTTCATTACGGGCCGAGTCACCCCCTGCCATTCGCTCCAATTCCGAAGAGCATTCGTCGCACACCTCCAGGTGCGAATACAGTGTGGACTCTTCCGCCGCGTCGAGTCCCCCCGCAAACGCGCGCCGCAGACGCTCTTGTGAGCAAACGCCATTCATGGTGATCTCTCCAGTTCCAGCACGACCTCGCGCAGCCGCGTTATGATGCGACACTTGGCGACACGAACCGCACCCACGCTCATCTTCAACTTGTCTGCGGTTCCACCGATCGACTCCCCTGCGACCGCGACATCCCAAAACGCCTGCCACGTTTGCGGTTGAACCTCGGCGCGAACCCGATCGGACGCCTGGTGGAAGAGCGCCCGGCGCACTTCCCGGTCGAAAATCTCGGTCTCAGGCTCGCCAACAACTGGGGGCGATTCGAACAACGACTCGAGGTCCACCGCCGACGTCGTGACTTGCCGATTGTTCCGACGGACCCAGGAAACAACGAGATTCCGCGTGACCCGCCGCAACCAGCCGCGGAACGACCCGTATTCCGCTCCCGGTTTCCAGCGATGGATATTGCGACTGACCGCGAGAAACAGCTCTTGGAGTACTTCGAGAGCGTCTCCATCCTGCAGGCCATTCCGCCGCAGGCTGCGGTAAATGACCGGTTCGTAGATGGACACGAACTCCACCCAGGCATCGTGATCCTGGTGATCACGCAGGCGAAGCAGCAGGCTGGCGCGGGTGGTGGGGCTGGGAGACATTGTCGGTTCCTATGAGATTACACGCCCGGAATCGGCCAGCGTTACACAAAATCCCCGAATACCGCATTCTGCGGGACTGCCGACGCCACGAAAGCGTGAATCCCCCCGCCGGGCTTTGCCTCTTCGCTTCTTTGTACCACCTCAATCCCCCTCACCCCGCAATAAAAGTGTTTGTGACGTCAATCGAATGTCCGATTCCACTCCGCTTGCGGTATGACTCCTGAAATTCGACTTCCGTAGCCCATTGGCCATTGGAGTCATGCCTCGAAAAATCCACCGTCGTTTGATTCACTGACTCGGTCGGTGCGTTAGTCCAGGATGAGCCCGATTTCGCCACTCTCCGCCCCTCGCCTGTGGTACTTCCATCGGTTATTCTGCATATATGAACGCTTCCTTCCTCGACCGCGATTTGACCCGGACAGTGCTGTCGCCGAACTCGCGCCGGCCGTTGCGGAGTACGCTGTTTGGAGTCGTAGCCTGCTCATGGTTCCTGACGGTC
>JAPLOC010001160.1 GCA_026692825.1 Planctomycetota bacterium
CTATGTCTTCTCGGTCCAGGCGCATCTGCTGCCGTACATTGAGGGGGCGAATCTGTACAACCTGATCGACTTCAAGACAGCCCCCAACTTCGGCACACCCGCGTCACCAATGACCGCGAATGAAACCGCGGCCCGCACGAAGATCGCGGTCTACCAATGTCCTTCCGATCGAGTGAGTGTCCCCAATTCAGAATTCGGCGTCACCAACTACGTCGCGACGACAGGCAACGGCGTCGGAGGCGCGGCCTCGATTCGAACGGGGAACGGAGTGATGTACTCGGGTTCGAACATTCGCTTCGCCGACGTCCGCGACGGACTTTCCAGCACCGTGGTGTTCAGCGAACAGACCTTGGGAACGGGTGGCCGGCCCTCGTCAGCCGGGGGTGGCCCCCCCACCTCGTCAACTGATGAAGTTCTCGAACTCGTCAGCGCGACTCCCACCACCGACGCCTCGTGCGTCATTGGCGCGAGCGGTTCGACCTGGTCAGGCCTGCGCGGCGCGAAATGGATGAACGGTCACTATGGCGACACGATGTACAACCATTACTACTCGCCCAACTCGCGGCAATTCGACTGTGGCAACGCCAGCCACAATTTCGGACTGACGGCCGCCCGTAGCGTTCACACCGGCGGAGTGCATGTGCTGCTGGGAGGTGGTGGCGTCCGGTTTGTGAGCGAAAACATCAATCTCGATACCTGGCGGGCGATTGGAACCCGCGACGGCCGCGAGGTTCCCGGGGAGTTTTAGCCCATAGGATCTGTCGGAATCGCCCTGTGACCGGAATTGGTCGGGAGATTCCCTGCATCGCGGAAACGCCAGCAACCGTTACGCGTCAGATCCGATCGGGCGAAACCAATGTGCGTGCGAGGGCACAACGCGCGGATGGGGCGCACTCCGCGCGACGGGAAGGCGAGGCTATTGACAGTACTCTTAGTCGCGGCACGCGACAGGTGGTAGAGAGGAACTGAATGTCCGTCGATGCTTCCGACCGGCACTTGCCGTGCGTCTCAGCGAGCCGGAGAGCGTTTCGCCTACAACAAGTTCCTCCGAAGCCGCCGCTACGCTTTCGAGGGCAAAACGACGTACTCCGGGCCGCACTCGCCCCCCGTTCCCTCGGAAGCCGCCGATGGATTCGCGGTGGTCCAAACACGCGACTACGATCGCTCACGAGGATCTACCGGGGGAGAAGCGGGATCCCTACAATGACGCGGGGTGGTTCGAACCTGCGAGACCTTCTCACAACCCAGTGTTCTTCGAAATGTGACTTGATGACCCCTGAATTGGCGTACTCTCTCATCTCGTCCGGAGAGTCGGAAACCGTCGAATTCAAGGAAACGACGAACAGCACCTGTTGCCAAAAGGCGGCCGAGGCGCTCTGCGCCATGCTGAACCACAAAGGCGGGGTGGTCTTATTTGGCGTCTCCGATGATCGGCGAGTACTCGGTCAGCAGATATCGAACGGGACCATAAAACACGTCGTTGAAGAACTCCGCAAGATTGATCCGCCCGTATTCCCGTCCATCGCTCCAGTGGACCTGGGTGGTGATAGATTTTTGATTACTATCAGCGTTGGTGCGGCTGCGAATGGCGTCCACACCTACAAGGGGATCGCGTACCGCAGAACTGGAACCTCGAATTTCAAGCTCTCACGGGAAGAGTACAACCGATTGCTTCTCGAAAAACTCCATTCTCAAAGCCGTTGGGAGAACGAAACGGCACAAGGCTGGACGGTGGGAGATCTGGACCTCTCGGAGGTGACCCGAACGGTTGACGAGGGAATTCGCCGGGGACGAATCGAAGAACTGGGAACGAGAGATCCATTGACCGTTCTGGGCGGACTGCAACTCTTGAACCGCGATGGTGCCTTAACGCGAGCGGCGGCGGTCCTGTTTGGGAAACGCGAACGACTTAAACGCGATTTCGCGCAATGTTTGCTGCGCGTCGCCTGGTTTCGCACCGAGAGTTCAGACGAGTTCCTGGACAACCAGCAATTCCACGGCAACGCCTTCGCACTGCTCCACGAAGCGCAATCGTACTTGATGTCGCGACTCCCTGTCGCGGGCCGAATCGTCCCGGGAGTCTTTGAACGTGAGGATCAGCCCTTGTTCCCCACCAGTGCGTTGCGGGAAGCATTGGCCAACGCCATTTGCCATCGCGATTATTCGATCGGCGGGGGGGGTGTGCAGATTGAGATCTACCGGGATCGACTCGAGATCTCATCTCCCGGCCCGTTGCACTTTGGTCTGACGCCTGCGGCGCTGCAAGATCGACATTCGTCGCTCCCCTGGAATCCGCTCATCGCGAACGTGTTTTTTCGTCGAGGGGTGATTGAAGAGTTCGGCACGGGAACGTTACGCATGGCAGAAATGATGCGCCGAGCCGGTTACGATCCGCCCGTGATCACCTGTGACGGTGCCAGCGTCAGGGTCTGTTTCCGACCAGAACGGCAAGAGTTGGCTCCGTTCTGACACAGCACTCGTCACAGTCTCCCAATCCCGCACAACCTGCTGGAAGTATCGATTTTGCCGACAAGGGCGGGCGCGCGTCATCCGTAACCGCGTTTTCAGTCGATTCGATGGGGGTCTGTTTCCGCGTCGAGTGCTTCAAAGGACTCGGTTGTCATGGCGATTGCGGCGTCCCCCCGAACCGTTGAATCGGCCCAGGAGTTCCCGACGGTCTCTCCGTTGCGGATGTTGCTGGTGTGCGGCTCGGCGCTGCTCGTCGGTTACGGTGTGGTTCTGGGCTACGAAACAGTCCGTTACGAGGAATTCACTGGCTACCTCCAGGCGACTTCCCAACTGATTGTCGCGGGGCGTGAGGCAACACTGGAAACGTTGCGGGTCGCGCCTGGCGATGAAGTCGCCACCGGCCGCCCGCTCGCCGACCTGACCGATGCCCTGCTGGAACGCCGCGTGCGGGAGCAACGCCACGATGTCGAAACCCGCGAACGGGAACTGGCCCGAATGGAGGCGGAACGTGACAGTCGCATCGAACAGGAACTGCTCGAAATCGACGACCGCATTTTCGACGCCCGCATTCGGGCGGCGGAGTTGAGCCGAAAGTCGCGAGCGAGTGGATACGAGCCGTTCGCGTCGGAACGCTGGCCCGATCTGGCACTTCCGGGCGACCATTACCCGTGGTGGAATGACGATCCGAAGCCGTTGAAATTCGACGTGCGCGACGCGAACCTGGTTCGGCAGATGCTGAACGAAGTGCCGGCGGCTCCTCAGGAAAAGCGGGTCGGTCAGGAAGTTGTTGACAAAGAGGCGGCCGACCGGTTCTGTTCCGAACGTATTGAAGATCTCGAACAGCGAAAACGCGATCTCCCCGCTAAAATCAGCCGTTCCATGCGAATCGACGCGGAACAGGCCCGGTTGGATTTCGCGAAACGGGAATTGGCATTGCTCGAAGCCGAGCAGGCGTTGTTGACGGTGCGTGCCTCCGTTCCCGGTCGCGTGGGGGTGTTCTTCAAACAGGCGGGGGAACGGGTGCTGCCGCAGGAAACGCTCGTGCAGGTGTTTGACGAAGAGCGGCCGTTCCTCGTGTTGCAGATTCCCTCCAGCCGGGTCGCGGATTTCGTTCCGGGAACCGAGCTGGAATTGCGGTTTCCCGGCGGTCGATCGGGTTCCGGTCGGGTGACTGAGATTCCCCCTCAGACCACGGGGGCCACCCATGACGGCGGTCAGCGCGGCGCGACGTATGTCGACGTGCATGTCGCTCCGCAAGGTGCGTTGTGGCCCGAGTTGCCGTTTGGTTCGCAAGTGACTGTTCGCCGGGCGCGATAGCCCCCGTCAATTCCCATCCGTGATGGACCACGAAAATGCAGTTTCAAACTCCGCAATCGGGACGGCGTCTGAGAATGGAATCGAAGTCTGACCACGGGGCACCGGTGGTGGGATTCATCCTGGTGGGCGGGGCACTTGTTGGGGCGCAGATTCGCGACATCCGTCTGGCCAACGAGCTGGTTCGGCGGGGATACCGGGTGCATGCGTGGTGGGCGTTTGACCGTCCGAATGTCTCCCCTCTCGACCCGCGGATCGAACAACGCTGGCTCTTCAGTTGGTCGCGGTATGCGCCTTGGGCTGGCCCGAGCGTCGCCGACGCCTTGGGCCGCTCGATGCACCACCTTTCCTCCGAACGATTTCGCAACTGGTTCGCACAATCGGTGCCGGGGTTCATTGGCCGACAAGTCCGGTTCGCGTTGCAGGCGGTTTGCAAAGGGGTCGAACACGACCGTCGGCTGATCGCTCGATTCGCCCGCGAACTGGCCGAAACGCAGGTGACCCATCTGTTGCCCAACATTGAGATTCTGGGGTCTTTCGCACGGTCAGCACGCGATCTTGTGCCATCGCGTCCCCGGTATCTCGTGACGTTTCAAGGTTACGAAGTCTACGGCAATTACGCGCGGGAAGCCGGCATCGAACAGCGTTTCCACGACCGTCTGGTCGAGGCTGTGCGTCACTCGGATTGGCCCGCCGTCGTGGTCAGCGACGCGTACGGGGAGCGGATTGAGCGGGAGATTGGCATCCGCGCCAACGAATTGGTGACAATTCCGCCCGGGGTGCCTGTGGGTGAACAAGTCGACATGCAGTCGTCGCGCGAAATGATCGAGGCGCATTTTCCGCAGTATCGCGCCAACCTGCCGCTGGTCACCTATTTGGGTCGGCAGGATTCGGAAAAGGGACTCGACCTGCTGATGTACGCAGTGCGGTTATTGCAGCGACGGGGCGTGAAGCTGCAACTGGCGATTTGCGGACCGACAGCGTTCGGGGCGACGTACGCGAAGGCGTGCCGGCAGATCGCGGAACATTTGCGGATCGAGGTCATGTCGGCAGGTTACGTTTCGAACGAGCTGCGGTCGGCGTTGTTTCGGGCGAGCCGAACTGTGGTGTATCCGTCGATCCACGAAGAACCGTTCGGGATGGTGCCGGTCGAAGCGATGGCGCAGGGAACACCGGTCGTGGTGCCCGATCTGGGAGGGATTGCGGGGGTGGTGGCAGCGGGAGGAGCGGAAGGAGGGTTGCGGTTTGACTGTTGGGATTCGGGGTCACTTGCTGATCGGCTGGAGCAATTGATAACCAACGACACCTGCCACGGTCGGCTGTCGCGTGGCGCTCAAACGGTCGCGGACTATTTTTCGATTGAAAAGTTGGGGGAGAGGGTGCTGTCTCATTTGGAATTGCCGGCGTTTTCGCCGCAAACGGCTACGAATACGGAAAAGTCTCCCGAAACCGCCCAGTCCGCCTCCCGGGCGGCTTGATCGAGGGTCGACAATCACGAACAATGGAGCGAGCTAGCGGGCCGGGGAGGCTACGTTTGAACAGCACCCTCGATCGCGGCGAACTCTCGTGTTCGTACATTCGGCCTCGATCAACCATTTTTCCGGGAAGTTGCCGTGATTCGCGTTCTCACAGGCTGGGCTAAAAACGCCTTTCTGCCCAAACGTCCTCGTCGTGTGATGTCGAATCGTTTCGGAGGGGCCGCCGAGGTTCTGGAATCGCGGCAATTGCTGACACTTAGTTTCGGGACTCCGCTGGTCAACAGCGTACCGGCGGGGAAAGCCGAACTGATCGCCCTGCCCATCGTGAACAGCACGGCGAACCCGGTTAGCTACACCGTGCAGAGCGACACCGTCGGAGTCAGCGCGAATGTCATTGCGCCGGGCAAAAGCATTCTGATGCATGTCAGCGGGGTCGACAGCACGAATACTGCGTTCACGGGCGATATCACTTTGCGGCTGATCGACGACGGCAGTGTTCCCTTGACGCTGGCCCAGATCGAAGATCTGGTGAACACAGGCTTCTATAACGGCAAGACGTTTCACCGAGTCATCCCGGGTTTCGTTGCGCAGGGGGGGGACCCCAACGGGAATGGAACCGGCGGGAGCGGGCATACGATTCCCGACGAATACAAGTCCAATCTGACTTTCACCGGCCAGGGAATGCTGGCGATGGCGAATTCGGGGGACGACACCGGTGATTCGCAGTTCTTTATCACGGCGATTGACGAAAATCTGTCGCAGCTCCCGCAAAATCTGAATTTCAACCACACGATCTTCGGGATTCTGACGAATGGTTTCGACACATTCCGAAAGATGATGGCGACACCAACCGGCGCGAACGACAAGCCGACCACCAACTTGGTGATCAACAGCGCGACCATCGTCAACGACACGCAGTTCGGTGTGTTGCGTGTCAGCCCGAGTGCCACCGCCGCCGCGGGAACGGCGAACATCACCGTCACTGCGAACGATGGCAACGGCAACACGGCGCAAAAGATCATTCCCGTTTCCGTGGTCGCCGACACGATCAACGATCGCGCCTTCCTCGGTTCGGTCATCGATCAGACGGCGGTGCAGGGGAAGCCGGTGCAGTTCACGGTGCAGGGCTTTGACAATGAAAACGACACGTTGACGTTTGTGGTGAAAGACGCCGCCAGTTTCACCGGCAACAACGCCGGCAGCGCACCTACCAACGTGACGGTTCAAATCTCGACCGCGCCGGCCGCCAATGGAAACCCGTCAGTCGCGACGATCACGTTGACTCCCGCCGTGACGTTTTCGGGAGTCGTCCGCGATCAGACCGCGCGGGATGGCACGTCCATCGACAGCAGGGTCAATTTCGACGGGCAGACGATTAAGCTGACGGTGACGGCCGTCAATCACGCTCCCAACGCTCCGGGGGGATCGGTTTCGACCCCCAGCAATACCGCCGTGAACATCCAGCTCCCTGGGGACGATGGCGACGCCGACAAGACCCAGTTGCTGACATACGAAATTGTCACGCAGCCTGCGACCGGAACGATCTCGAACTTTGACGGCACCGCCGGGACACTGGTCTATACCCCCGCATCCAACGCCTCGGGACTGGTGACGTTCACCTACCGCATCAAGGACAATGGCGGGACGGCCAACAGTGGCGAAGACACCAGCCCGATCGCGACGATGAATGTCAACGTCGGGTCGATCACGCCGACCGCATTGGCACTGACGGCAGGCAGCGACGATGGAATGTTCAACAACGACCGTGTGACCTCCGATGGAACTCCGACGTTCACCGCCAGCGCTCAACCCGGTTCAACCGTGACATTCCGGGTGAATGACACGACCAACGTCCCCGCGAGCGAAACGACCCCTGGCGTCTTCACCGCCACGCTGGCACCGTCGCAGTTAAAGGTCGGGGCCAACAGTCTGACGGCGACCGCGACCTTGAACGGTTCCACGTCGACCGCCACCGCTCCACTGGCCTTCACGTACACCCCCGACTACAGCCAGCTCTATACCGTCCCGGGCACGTTCGCCGCCTCGCAGCAGCTCACGTTTCAACTGGTCTCGAAAAACTCGGCGTACCGCAGTGAGTTCGGGTTGTACGTTGTCGATGGTGCCGGCGCTGTGGGTGGGGTCGCGGCCAGTTCGGCGGGATACACCCAGGCCGCTCTTTCGAGCGCGACCCGGCAGGTGATCTTCGCTCCCGGCACCGCCTCGGGCGCGGTGAAGACGATCACCCTCACCGGCGGTCAACTGGTGGGGTACTACCTCGCCGACAACGCGACCGGTGCCGAGGCGCTCCGGTCCAATCCGAGCAACAAAGTGGGTGGCCCCAGTGTCTTCTTCAGCGTGGACGCCGCCAATCCCGACAAAATCGACCACGTGCACATTCTCGCCGACAATCAGTCGGCCCGCGAGCTGCTGTACTGGGAAGACATGCGCGGGGGGGGCGATCGCGATTACAACGACATCGTGATCGGCGTCACCCCAGGGGCCACTGCGAGTGTGGGATCCGCCGAGGCGCTGCGACTTCCCAGCGCCGCCACTCAGACAGTCTCCACCTCGTTCAAGCTGCTCGCGGGTGACAACCCGACCAGCGGCGGGAAATCGAAGGCCGACGGTGAAATCGGACTGTTCTTCGTCACCGACGCGGGGGGAACGGTCAACTTGCTCGCCCCATCCGCCGCCGGCTACATTCAGGCGGTCCTGGGGAGCAACACCCGACAGGTGCTGTTCAATGCCGGAGATTCGCTGGGAACCCAGAAGACGCTTTCGTTGACGGGAGGTTCGCTGCTGGGGTGGTACTACATTCCGGGGGGAACAACCGCCAACGTGCTGGCGAACAACGCGACCAATGATGCCGCCAAGTCGCCGGTGGTCTTCATGTCGTTCGATGCCGCCAATCCCGATGATGCCTCGCACTTCCGCTGGTTTGGCACCGAGCGGAATGGTGTGACCCACTCAGCAGGTGACGCCCAAGGCCCCTTGCGTCTGCATCTTGTGGGCGGCTTGAACCCGGACACCGCCGCGCATGACGATTACCAGATTGCGATCACGCTGCCTGGCTAACGATGTGTTCGGCGTGTCGGATGACATCCGTCGCGGTGATGGGGTAGGTTACGCATATCGGCTTGAATCGGATCCTTCTCCCCGCTTTCGGGGAGAAGTTGGCTTCAATTGTCGGAGACTGGATGCTCCGAAACGCGACGAACGACACGCCCCGATCCAAGAACTCATTTTAGGCGAAAAAGTCGGACTGCACCGTTCCCGACGGAACCAGCCGATGCGGGCGGTTCTGGTTGTCGTACACTTCGCTCTCGTGGTGGACGCCGAGCGCCTGGTAAATCGACGAAATCACGTCTCCAGGCACCAGCGGATTGCTGTTTGGGAACGCTCCGATCTTATCGCTTGATCCGTAGATGTACCCTTCCTTCATGCCACCCCCAACCAGCATCAGGCTGTAGCAGAAATTCCAGTGATCGCGGCCGGCATTGTTGGCATTGATCTTCGGCGTGCGGCCGAAATCGCCAAACACTGCCACCAGCGTCCGGTCGAGCATGCCACGCACGTGCAGATCTTCAATGAGGCTCGCGCAGGCCGAATCAAGCTGCGGCAACAGCGTCCCCTTGAGCGACTTGAAGTTGCTCCCGTGGGTGTCCCAGGTCGCGTTCGCGTCGGGTGCCCACGAAATCGTCGCGACCCGGGTACCGGCTTCGACCAACCTACGGGCGAGCAGCACGCTTTGGCCGTAAATGTTCCGTCCGTATTTTTCGCGAACGGCATCACTCTCTTCCGACAGTCGGAATGCCCTCTGTGTCTGTTCGGACGTGAGAATGTCGAGCGCCCGCTCTTGCATTTTTTGCATTTCCTGCCCGGCGGCACCGGCAGTCTGGGTGGGAACATCCAGTGTGTTGATCAGTCCGCGACGCTGGGCCAATCGATTCGCCGAGACGTCGGGGCTGGGACTGAGTTCGGAGATCCGAAAGTCGGCTTCGTTGGGATTCTTGAGGACGAACATCGGATCGGTCGATCGCCCCAGAATGCCGCCAAAAAAACCAGGCTGCGGCGGTCCACCCGCTCCCTCTTTGGTGACATACGGCAGGTGGACGTGCGGGAAGACATCGCGGGCGACGGGGCGCAGGCGACTCATGACGGAACCTAAGCTGGGATGATCGTCGGGACGGGCACCGCCGCCAATCTCACCCCGGTCGTGTCCCGTCAGTGACGCGTAAACGGCCGCCGCGTGTGAGTTGTTCACACTGTGATGCATGCTGCGGACTACCAGCGACTTGTGCATCCACTGCGCCAATCGCGGGAGGTGTTCCGAGACCTGGTACCCCGTGAGCGAACTGGCGATGGGCTGAAACTCACCCCGAATGCCATCGGGAGCTTCGGGCTTCATGTCCCACATGTCGAGGTGGCTGGGACCGCCGTTCAGAAAGAGCAAAATACACGAGTCGGCGGAGGCTTTGATCCGCTTGGTTTCTTCGGCCGCCAGCAACTGCGGCAGAGACAGCCCCGACGCCCCCATTCCCAGCATTCCGAGCTTCAGGCAACGGCGACGTGAGAGCAGACGGGTGATCGGGTGGGCCATGGCGACTCGGTTCTTCCAGACGACGGGGACGCATCGACAAACTTCACTGTGAACATTGTATCAGAAGTGGAGGGGCGGGGAAGACGCTTCAAATGCGAATATGCCGTCAGCCAGGATCAACTGCTATACTCCCGCCGATTGTCAGTCAGAAGCTCTCTGTGGACCCGCGCAGTGACGAATTCACCGAAAATCACCATCCGCCCCGCCGGTCCTGGCGACTGGGAGACGGTTGTCGACTTTAACTGCCGGCTGGCGGAGGAAAGCGAGGGAAAACGCCTCGACCGGGGTCACGTCGAGCCGGGCGTGAAGGCGCTGCTTGCCGACGCGCGGAAGGGGCGGTATTACCTCGCGTTGATTGACGGCGAGATTGTCGGACAACTGATGCATACCTATGAATGGAGCGACTGGCGGAACGGCGATATCTGGTGGTTGCAGAGCGTTTACGTGATTCCCGATCGGCGTCGGCAGGGGGTGTTTCGAGCGCTGTTTGAGCATCTTCGGACCGCCGCTCAGGACGATCCGGGTGTCGTGGGATTGCGGTTGTACGTCGAAGAGCAGAATGCCCACGCGCACGCGACCTACGCGAATCTGGGGTTCCAGCCCGGGGGGTATTTCGTGCTGGAACAATCGCATCGCCGGGGAGTCAAGAAAGTGAATGAGGAATCGTAGGCGATGGAAGAGCAGTTCGATGTGTGCGATGAACACGACAACGTTGTCGGGCAGCTTCCGCGATCGGTCGTGCATGCGCAGGGGCTGCTCCATCGGGCGGTCCACGTGTTCGTGTTCAATTCGCGGGGAGAATTGATGTTGCAGATGCGATCACGCTTCAAAGACGAGGCACCGCTGCAGTTCACGTCGTCGGCGTCGGGGCACTTGAACGCGGGGGAGAGCTACGCGGAAGCGGCTCCCCGCGAAATGCTGGAGGAGATTGGCATCACTGCCCCGTTGGAATTCGTCTGCAAACTTCCCGCAGCACCAGAGACCGCGCGAGAACACACGGTGCTGTACCGCACAACCACCGACGCCGAGCCAACCATCGACCCGCATGAGATCGATGCCGTCTCGTTCCACACACTCGAGGAAGTCGAGGGGTGGATCGCGCGGGATCCGCAGCGGTTTTCGGTCTGTTTTCAAACGTTGTTCGCGTGGTACCGGGAACACCGGGCCAAGCCACAGTCTCAGGAGTGATTTCATGCGTGACATCCGCATTGGCGCGGCTCAATTTGAATATCGTCCGGGTGATCCCGGGTACAACCTGGGTCGCATTCGCGAACTGACCCGCCGCGCCGTCGAGTCGGGGGCGGAAATGGTCAGTTTTCATGAGTGCTGCCTGCAGGGCTACACTCATGTGCAGACATTTTCGGAGGACCAGCTTTGGGATCTCGCCGAGCCGGTTCCCGATGGTCCCTGCACGCGGGCTCTGATTGACCTCGCGAAAGAGTTTCGCATTCCGTTGCTGGCGGGGCTGTTCGAACGGGATGGCGACCGGATCCACAACACGTATGTTTGCGTCACCGGGGAGGGGCTGGTCGCGAAACATCGCAAATTGCACACGTTTGTGAGCAGGTTTCTGACGCCCGGGGATTCGTACACCGTGTTCGACCTGCTGGGGTGTCGGTTCGGAATGCTGATCTGTTACGACAACAACCTCCCCGAAAACGTGCGGGTCACCGCGTTGCGGGGAGCGGAGATCATCTTTATGCCGCACGTGACGGGGTGTCTGCCCTCGACGATGCCTGGCCGGGGGACGGTGGACCCGGCGTTGTGGCAGAATCGAGAACGGGATCCCGTGCGATTGAGACAGGAATTCCAGGGGCCGAAAGGGCGGGGCTGGCTGATGCGCTGGTTGCCCGCCCGGGCGTGGGAGAACGGCGTGTTTGGCGTCTACACCAACGCGATCGGATGGGACGAAGGGGAGGTTCGACCGGGAGGGGCGATGATTCTCGACCCGTTTGGCGAAG
>JAPLOC010001161.1 GCA_026692825.1 Planctomycetota bacterium
ACTTCATCTTGACCAGTTTTTGATTACGGTTTATATGTCGACCCTCATCTCTCTTTCTCCTCGCGTCTTTCCCACCTCGTCCGCCTCATTTTCCGGATTCTGCTGCCGCGGCTCTCGCGTGTTCGCATTTTCCAGAGGACTTGCTGCTCATGTCCACGAATTGCCAGGGACGGCATTCCGCGTTGACGTCGCATGACGCCGACCGATCCACACGGTCCAACGTTGCCGACCGTTTCCATGCCTCGTGGCACTGGCTGACTCCGGTGTTGTGCCTCGCGTCGTGCTTCGCCGCCGCTGGCTGCCAGAAGTTCAGCCTGCGGGCGCAAAAGCCCGACTTCGACGAGACCGAAGAAGTTCGCGCCCGAAAGCTCAGCTTCATCGGCGACCAGGTGGCGGTCACCGGCCTGCACACGATTCAGATCGAAGCGGTTGGGCTGGTGGTGAACCTCGACGGGACAGGCGGTCAGTCCCCCCCGTCGCTCTACCGCCGAATGCTGATTGAGGAAATGCACAAACGGGGCGTGCGAAATCCTCAGTCGATTCTGCAAGATCCGAACAAGACCATTGTGGTCGTGCGGGCGACCTTGCCCCCCACGATTCGAGTGGGCGAACGGTTTGATATTGAAGTCGCGATTCCCGAAAGCTCCGAGGCGACCAGCCTGCGCGGCGGATACCTGCTCGACGTGAATCTTGCCGAACAGGCGATGGTTCCCGGACGCGGACCCAAAGCGGGTCACACGATGGGCAAAGCCGAAGGTCCGATTCTGCTGTCGACGGGCGAAGTCGGCGAGGATTCCAAGGCCTCAGTGCTGAAACGCGGTCGCATCCCGGGCGGGGGTGTCTATACCGGCGGCTTGACCAAAGCCGATCGGTTGCTGGGTCTCTACCTGAGGAACGACCTGCGTGGTGGCCGACAGACCGAACGTATCGCCGACGCGATCGGCCGGCGGTTTTACGACATGGTTCAGGGTCGCAAGATCCCCATGGCGAAGGCCAAAACCGACCAGTACATCGAACTCCGCGTTCCCGAACGATACCGCGAAAACTACATGCACTACCTGCATGTCGTGCGGGCGATCGCGATCAACGAGAGCATTGTCGAACAGCGCGAACGGCTGGAACGGCTTCGCAAGATGCTGTTCAACCCGGCGACCGCCGGACGTGGCGCGCAGGAACTCGAAGCGATCGGTACCGCCGAGGCGAAGCTCATTCTGCGGGAAGGCCTGCAACAGACCGACCCCGAAGTCCGCTACTATTCGGCCGACGGTCTCGCGTACTTGGGCGATGCGTCGGGCTCGGAGATTCTGGCTGAGGCGGCCCGTAACGAACCCGCCTTCCGCGTGTTCGCCCTGGCGGCCCTCGCCACGCTCGATCGTGACCGGACCACTCAAGACTCGCTCCGGTCTCTGATGACCCAACCAACGATCGAAGAAGTCGATGGCAAGAAAAGGGAAGTCTGGAGTGCCGAGACCCGTTATGGCGCATTCCGCGCCCTCGAGCTGGTCGATCGCAACCATGAGATCATTCGCGGTGAATCGGTCTATGGCGATTCCGTGATTCGCAGCCTCGAAACGCCGGATGGCGAAAAGTCGAAACAGAAGAAGCCCCGTCCCGAGTTCGTGCTGTATGTGATCGAGTCGCAGGGCGAACCGATGGTGCATTTGACCCGACATCGCAAGTCGGAGCTGACGCTGTTCGGTGGCGATCAACGCCTGCGAACCCCCATCAGTTTGCAGGCGGGCAAGATCCTGATCACCGCCCCTTCGGGGAGCGATGTGGTGACCATCAGCCGGTTTGAGCCCAATCGCGAATCGCAGCAGGTTCAATGTTCGACACGCGTCGCCGACGTGGTACGGGCGATTGGCAAACTCGATGGCAGCTATCCAGACATCGCGCAGATGCTGGTGACCGCCGACCGACAGTCCAACCTGGAAGGTCGACTGGAGTTCGACGCGCTCCCCAAGGCCGGGCGGGTGTACTACCGCCGAGGGAGTGGTGGCGGCACGGAGATCGCCAAGGGTGAAACCAAGGTCCGTGTCGGGAACGAGGAACAGGCCCCGAACATCTTCCCGAACCTGACTCCCCCCAAGCGAACGAACTTCGCGCAGGGACCGGTTGAGGACGAAGCTGACGCTGAAGACGAATCGGGATCCGCCAGCCTGACCGACGCCAGCGACAACCTCGGCCCGAATTCCAAACGCGATTCCGAGAAAGACGAATCGGCCACCNNCGGCCACCCCCGCGAAGAAGCGTGGCCTGCTCAACCTCTTCCAACGCAAATAAATGCTCAAGGCGCTGGAACTGTTCGGCTTCAAGAGCTTCGCCGACCGCACAGTGTTTGACTTCGCGTCGGGGATCACCTGCGTGGTGGGACCCAACGGATCGGGGAAGAGCAACGTCGTCGACGCGATCAAGTGGATCATGGGGGATCAAAGCCCCAAAAGTCTTCGCGGCAAGGAGATGACCGACGTCATCTTCAACGGATCCACCAGCCGCAAGCCAGCCGGTTTCGCCGAGGCGCTGCTCACGTTCGACAATACCAAGCGAACGTTTCATATCGAAGCACCGCAGTGGAGAAGCCGAGTATCTGATCAACCGCGTCCCGGCGCGACTCAAAGACATCAAAGATCTGTTTTTGGGGACCGGGGCCGGGACTGCGGCCTATTCGATCATCGAACAGGGACGCGTCGATCAGTTGCTGCAATCGAGCAACACCGCCCGGCGGACCGTCTTCGAAGAGGCGGCGGGAATCAGCCGATTCAAACTGCGGAAGGTCGACGCCGAACGCAAACTCGAGCGTGTCGCCCAAAACCTGTTGCGGCTGACCGACATTGTAAAAGAAGTCGAAACGCAACTCACGGCGACCCGCACGCAGGCGTCCAAGGCGGCGAAGTTTCGCGAATACAATCAGGAACTGAAAACGCTCCGCGCCGGTTCCGCCGCCGACGACTTCCGCGACTTCACCGCCCGACTCCAGCGGCTCGAAGAAGAGCGGGGGAATCTGGCAAACCGGGTCGAAGTCGCCTCGGCCCAGGCCGCGGATTGCGAGGGGCATCAGCGGGCATTCGAAGGGGAACTCGTGGCGGCGGAAGACACTCTGCGCGCCGTCGAACGCCGGGAAGCCGAATATCGGGAAGCAGTCGCCCGGCATGAGGCGACATTGCGGCATCAGGCGCAACGTCTGCAAGAGCTGGACACCGAATACGAACGGCTCGATCAACAGCAGCGCGAACTGGCCGAGCGGGCGCAACAGGTCGCGGGCGAACTGGAGCAAACCGAAGCGAGTCTGACCAGCTTCACGGATGACCTGGAACGCCGGCAATCGGAGATCACGGCGTCACTGGACGAGGCGCACACGGCCGCCATTGAAGTCGAGCGATTCCGGGAATCTCGCGAAACCAAGCAACAGGAAATGCTCGCCCTGGTCCGCCGGATCTCGACAGCGGGGAGCCGAGGAGCGGGACTGGAGGCGCAGCGGACGCAACGTGAGGCGGCCCTGGCTCAACTCGAAGAGCAGCAGGCCCGTGCTGAGATTCAGCTTGCCGCCGCCCAACGTGAGTTCGACCGGTTGAAACAGGCATCCGAGTCGGCGGCGGCGGCGCACGCAAGTTTGAAAGTCCAGCAAACTGAACTGGTGGCGAAGCGAGCGAGCCTGCAGGCGGATTCGACCGAGACGCAGCAGGAGCTGTCGGCATTGCGCGAGCAGCGGGCGTCGCTGCTCGCGCGAAAAACGCTGCTCGAAGAATTTGAACGTCGACAGGATGGCGTGGGTGTGGGGGTCCGCGAGATTCTCGCCTTGGCGGGACAGGCTTCGGGACCGCCGTGGAACCATGTTGTCGGGCATGTGATTGACCTCATTGAGTGCGATATCGAAAACGCGGCGCTGGTCGAAGTGGCGCTGGGGAATCGTGCGCATCTCCTGGTCCTGGATGACGCCGAGCCACTGCTGGCGTCGTTGCGTTCCGGAGCCTGCCGGATTTCGGGGCGGGTCGGATTCGTGATTCTGCCGACGTCGGCCGAATCCGGTGTGAACGACGACGGGCGACTCGAATCGCAAACGGAACGGGCCAGCGTCGACTTGACCGGTTACGCGGGGGTGGTGTGCCGGGCCGATCAACTGGTGCGAACTCCCGACTCGGTGCCCAGACTGGCGGCGCACCTGCTCGCCGACACTTGGATTGTGCGAACCCTGGACGCGGCGACGGCGCTGTTGCAGGCGACCGGTTCCCGCTGTCGATTTGTCACACTGCAAGGGGAGTTGGTCGAGCCGAACGGCACGTTGTATCTGGGGAGCCTCGCGGGGGAATCGAGTACGATTTCGCGGAAGAGTGAACTTCGGACCATTCGCAGTGACCTCGTGCGAGCCGACCGACAGATCGCGGCGGCCGAACAGTCGCTGGTCCGACTGAAAGAAGAACTTGCGGTCGCCGCCAGCGAAGAACTGCGGTTGCAGTTCGACGCCGACCTGGGGGCGCATCATCTGGCGGAAATGCGATCGGGCTGCTCGGCCGCGGACCTGGAAGTTCAGCGGTCGACGCAACTGCTGGAACGACTCGCGGAAGATGGTCGGCAACTTCGGGACCAGATCGCCGAGCTGGTCCCGGCCACCGACCTCGCCCGTGAAGAACTGGCACAGGCGGAATACGACCAGGAGTCTCTACAGACCGAATTGCAGAGCCTGGAACGAAAACTGGCGGCGGCCGAGGGACGGCACCGCGACGCGCAGACCCGGCATGCGACGGAACAGCGGGACTTGGCGCGGTTCGAAGAACGGCTGCAAAACCTGCGGATTTCGCGGTCGAGACTGGACCAGGAGCGGTTCCAGCGGGACATGCAGCACGAAGAGGCTGACCGTCGCTTTCAGACACTCGCCGCCCGGCGGGTGCAAATCGAAGCCGAAGCGACCAAGACCGAAGTCCTGCTGGCCGAGCTGGCAAGTCAGTACGCGGGTCTTGCCGACGAGGTCGCCCTGGCTCAACAGACTCGCGAGAAGGCCCGCAATCGGCGGGGTGAGCTGGCGGAGCGGGACTTGGCGCTGCGTCATGAATTGCGGACGGCCCAAGAGTCGCTGCACGCCTGCCAGATGCAGACGGCCGACTTGAAACACCAACTGGCCAGCGTGGCCGACCGGCTGCGCGACGAGTTCCAGATGGAAATCGAAGAGGCGCTCTCCGCAGGTTACTCGGCCCGGACGCTGCTCCGCGACCAGACCGCCGAGGGGAACCAGGAAGAGACCGAGGGAGGCACCACGGCCCACGACGACTCCGGTTCGGCGGAAGCCGACCGCCAGCAAGTCGAAGAGCAAATCAATCGGCTCCGTCGCAAATTGAAGCAGTTGGGACACGTGAACGCCGACAGTTTGAAAGAGCTGGATGAACTGGAATCTCGGTTTTCACGATTGAGCGGCCAACTGCAGGATCTGGTCGAAGCGAAAAACTCACTGGAAGAGATCATTCGCAAGATCAATCAGGAGAGCCGGCGGATCTTCCTCGACTGCTTTACCGAGATCCGCAAAAACTTCCAGGAACTGTTCCGCAAGTTGTTTGGGGGTGGTGAGGGGGATGTGGTCCTCGAGAATCCCGACGACGTGCTGGAGTGCGGCATTGATGTGGTCGCCCGCCCTCCCGGGAAGGAACTGCGGAGTCTCTCCCTGCTGAGTGGTGGCGAGAAGACCATGGCCGCTGTCGCGTTGCTGCTGGCGATCTTCAAGAGCAAGCCCAGCCCGTTCTGTATTCTCGACGAAGTCGACGCGGCTCTCGACGAAGGAAACGTCAATCGCTATCTGAACGTCATCCGGGAATTTCAAGAGTGGACGCAGTTCATCGTCGTGACGCACAACAAACGGACGATGTCGGGGGCGGAGGTGCTGTACGGCGTCACCATGGAAGAAGCGGGCATCTCGAAACGGATGTCCGTCCGCTTCGAAGATGTGAGCGAGGATGGTAACTTCAAGGTCGCGGCGTGAAATCTCCCTGATCCGCGGTTTCCAACCGACCGATCCTTTCGAGTCCCGCCCCCGTCCCAATTCCAGTCCGTGCCGACATGCGAACTGCTCTCCTCGGATTCACTCTGGTCCTCGCGTCACTTGGGGTCGCGGCGATTGCCAAAGCGGCAGAACCGGGTACGGAACCAAATTCAGCGCCGGTCAAGTCGCCACGCCGGCCGCCCCATCTGTACTGTGTGTTGATCGGTGGGATGGACAGCGATCCGTCACCCGAACAGATCGCGGGGACGGCACCGCGCGACGTCGGCAACAGCGGACTGTATCGCCTGCGAGGTGACTTGCAGGTCGACCGAGTAACCCCCGAATACTTCAACTGGAACGGGACGCATCCGGGCGATCTCAACAATCCGCAGCCGCCTCGATCGGCGGGAATCGTCGAGCGGATGCGCGAACATTGCCGGCTGCATCCGCGCGATCGTGTCGCGATCGTGGGGAATAGCTGGGGGGGACACACCGCTCACGAAGTAGCCCGCGATCTGGCAAAAAGTGAAACGCCGCTGGCGATTGATCTGATGGTCTTTCTCGATCCGTCGTCCGCTGGCAGGACTCTGGTTCCCCCGAAAGGACGACCGATCACCGTCAACGCCAGCGCGAATTATTTCACCCGCAACAGGTTTGTCTGGGGGCCACTCAAAATCCAGGAATCACACGAGAATATCGATCTGGGAGATCCGGGCAGCGGGTATCTTCGCGAAGAGGGGCCGAAGTACGACGCTCCGTTCGACTTTCCCGCGCATGTCGCCGCCGAATGGGACGAGCGGATTCACGCGGATATTCGTCGCCGGTTGCTGAAGCTGATTTCCGCCGACTGACCTGCGAACGACTTTGCGACCGGGGTGAATGCTCGATTCGGACTTTATTGCAAGAAATCCGCCAGCAGATTGAGGAATGCCGTTTTGTTCGCCCCGTCGACATCGGCCCTCTTTGCAGCGTGGTAAGCGCCTTTGCTAAAGCTCCATCGGTGAAGTGCCGGGTGCCAGAGCAGAGCGCGGGAACCGTACTTGGACTTGAAGTCTGCCAGCGAGACAGACCGCAGCGGTTTTTCATCGTCGTCATACGCCCAAGTTTTTGGATCCGTTCCCGTCCGGTAGACGATCTGTCCGTCATTGCTGACTATTGTCGCAGGGTGGCTCCAGTTGGGGGTTTGGTCCCATGGAAAGTGATACTCGGTTTCAACCGGCAACTCGTACGTATCACCCGCCGCGATTTTGAATCGGAGAGGCACGTCGTTGGGCGGACACCGGCGGACGGCGAGTTGACTGTAGGGGAACGGTTGAGCCATGGTCACCGGATCGTTCAGCCAAGCCATTCGAAGGCTTTTGAGGATACGCGATAACTTGCCTGACCATTCGGCCCTTGAATAGGTGTCCTCGTTCGCCAATTGAATAATGAACTGGGCCTTGTTCGAGTTGTTTTTGAATAACCCATTGAACAGGCTCGCTCCCCATTCTGCGAGGGTCTTGTCCGACTTGCCTTCCTTGACTTCGTGATGGCCAAAGTCGACAGTCAGGTTCAAGCCCCGTGCCTGGAGAACGCTGATCGCCTTCCGGGCGTTATCCCACCCGTTTCCCCCGTCGTGGGCGGCGCTGAATTCAATCTCCACCCGTGTGTCCGCCGGAGCGGCATTGAGCTTCGTACAGATGTCGGAGACAAATGAGGGTTGCAATGCCAAGAAAAAGACTGATTGAATCCCGCGTCGTTTCGTGACGGGAACAGCCCCCATTCCGGGCGTTGTCAAGGCGGTTGCCGCAACCGCAGACCCGACGCAACATTTGACGAATTGACGACGATCCAAAGACAGGGACATTGAGACGCTCCTACTCGGGGTTCGTAAACCATTGCCACACACGGGGTGACATCCGACGCCTGCGGATACACGCGTATTCCGTCGTGTGGCCAATGAGCCACATGGGGCATCCTGTGTCCAATCGCTTACCGAATATAGTTGATAGGACGGAATTTTTCGATCGAACGAACTGCCAGATCGGGTTCAGCGGCCTGCGGGGCGACTCGGTGTCGTATACCGTGGCAAGGCGTACGTTGACTCGGCGGTCGCCACGGGAGCTTCGGGTGCGGGGCCACATTCCAGCGCTGGGGGACAATCGGGGTTCCAGCCGATCGGATCGCAATACCAGTCGCTGCGATTGAGCCCTTCGACCGAGGTATCGGGGCAGTACAGCAGTTCTCGTCCGCAATCGGTATCGTACAGTTCGCGGTGAACGGCGCACGACGGATCTCCCGGTGCGCAGCACCCGGTTTGCAGTACCAGGAAAAGTCCAGTGGCGATCAGCCAGGTCGTTGTGAGCCGAATGGTCATGACTTGAGTTCCGGGAATCCCTTCCGCGAGTTCTGAATATCATCGACGTCCTGGCGGCGACTCCTGACCACAGACATGCACAAAAGGGCCGAAGCCTCCAGGTTGCCCAGATTGCCAGTCGGACCCGAACCACCGGAGGAACACATTTGTTTTTTCGATATATTCGCGTTTCATTTCTATTTTGAAGAATCGGCCTTCAGTACTAGAATAAATCTCTGTGTCTGTGCGCAAATGCGTAGTTGTTGAACGATCCCCGTCCACTGACCAACGAACCTCCCCCGCGACGAGCGAACAACCGCGGCGCGTTTCCAACGGCCAATCCCCATCGAATTCCATGGTCACGAACATACCCCAAGCTGTGCCATTTTCCGCGACGTCGGCCCTCGACGCCCTGAATTGGATGGTCGAGCAGGTTCTCCTGGAGGGCGAACTGCCAATCGACCGATCGGGACTGCGCCGCGCCTTGCAGGAAGCGTGCGATGCACATTCCGGTCCGCCTGTCGAGAACTGGTGGGTCTGGATCACCGAAGGAGCCGCGAGTCTGGGACTCCGATGCCGTTGCATTGAGGGAACAGCGGCCGACCTGCTTGAGTTCGCCGAGTGTGGTGCCCCGTTCATTTGTTGGTCTCCGCTG
>JAPLOC010001162.1 GCA_026692825.1 Planctomycetota bacterium
TACAAACGCCGGGGACGTCAGCGAAAGTCCCGCCACGCAAAACACGAGACCGACCGAACGCTTCCGCCAAACGGTCACCGAACTCCCATCACTGCGACGCACACTCATGCGGGCTTTCGGTGAAGGTCGTATAATCCAAGTGACACCCACAAGCGAGATGTAGGAATTCTCGTTCCAATCGCCGAAACCTCCATTCACGTCACCGGTTACATCACATTCGGTGGATTCAGAACGCGGTTTCACGTCCTGGTTGTGGGTGTCCCGCGATGCCGTCGTTTCAGGACTTCGGAAAGCGATCACAGCCCTCCGTGAATTGGGATATTCTGCGAATCGTTGTTAGTTCGGACCCGTCCGTTCTTATCGAACGTGTTGAATCCGCAGAGAGAGCGGAGAACGCCCTAAAAGATGAACCCGTCGACCCGAAAACCCAGAAGACGCACCTCGGATTCCCGTTGACTTCCGCCATCCGATTTCTGAAAATCCCAAGATGGAAACCACAATCCTCCCCACCGCCGAAGAAGACGTGCAGATCGCCACAGACGCGTTTCTAGTCCGTCGTCCGATCCCCGCAGACGTTGCCCAGCGAATTGAGGAACGAGCGTCAGCTCTCCGCGATCAAATTTTCCTCAAGCATGGCCACTTGAACATTGCCGTATCCTCTGTCCGCGAATCCCGTGAAGCTGGTCATTGACGCCAACATCGGATTGTCGGCACTGCTTCCTGAGGCTGACACACCAAAAGCCTTGCAGCTCTCTGCGGACTTTCTTCACGGTAACCACGAACTGCTCGCTCCCGACTTGTACCTGTTAGAAGTCGGAAACACGCTCGTAAACGCGGCACGGTCGGGGAAGATCCCACAGAACGGTCTCCCCGTGATGTTCGCCGAGCTGATGCGAACCCTTCCGATCATCTACCAGTCGGCAGCTCTGTTCCCACGGGCATACGCAATCGCGTCGAGCATTCGGGTCTCGGTGTATGATGCTGTTTACCTCGCCCTGTCCGAACGCGAAGGATGCCCGCTCGTGAGCAACGACACGAAACTGGCGAACACGGCGACTGGCTTTACAGTTGTTTCCCTCGATTCCGTTTGAACGTGAATGCTCAAATCTCTGGTCAAGTGGATTCAGAACGCGATTTCACTTCCTGGCTGATGGGTGTTCCGCAAGACGGATTTGCGAGGCGGCAAGGCGCGGGTGTACCGCGATGCCGCCCCGCCGACCACGTCGGCGAACTCGACCCCCGCACGACCGGGCGCTATACTTACCCGTTCGCGTCGTTCCGAGTTCTCCAGCCACTGGCGGTTTGCCGCCGGTGTTCTTTTTTTGGTCGCTTGCGGCATGCAGATTGTTCACTACCCCCACCCTGCCCTGCGGTGGAAATCGACTCCGATCACGAAAATTGACCAGGAGCTGCGCGACATCGTTCGTGAGATGTTCGAGTTGATGTACGCCGCCGAGGGGATCGGGCTGGCGGCGAACCAGGTCGGACTCCCCTACCGGCTGTTCATTCTGAATCTGACCGCCGACCCAAACGAAAAAGACCAGGAACACGTCTTCATCAACCCCGAGATTCTCAAGAAAAAGGGGAGTCAGGAGGCTGAAGAGGGTTGTCTCTCGCTCCCCAAGTTGTATCACAACGTGCGTCGGGCCGAAGAGATCACCGTGGAAGCGTTCGACCTCGATGGCACCGGCTTCGAATTGACAGTGGACGAACTGGGGAGTCGGGCGATTCAGCATGAATCCGATCACTTGGATGGGGTGTTGTTCATTGATCGCCTGTCGGACGCGGGACAGCGGGAAGTCGCTCCCATCGTCACCGACTTTGAGAGTCTGTTTCGCCAGAATCAGGCCAGCGGCGTGATTCCCTCCGACGAAGCGATCAAGGCGCAATTGCAACAACTGGTCCTCAAGCAGAAATGATTCCGTTGCGCCTGGTGATGACGGGAACGGGCGAATTCGCCCTGCCGACGCTCGAGACTCTGTACGCGACCGGGCATGTCGTCGCGGCACTCTATACCCAACCCGACCGGATCGCTCCGGGACGGAAGAAGCAGCACGAAAACCGCATGAAGGACCTCGCTCTTTCCCGCGGCACTCCGGTCTTTCAACCGCCCAATGTGAACACCGCGGAATCGCTGGCCGAGCTGCGGGGGTTGGATGCCGACGTGTTCGTCGTGGCCGCCTATGGCCAGATTCTCTCGACCGAACTGCTGGGAATCCCCAAACTGGCCGCGATCAACGTGCATGCCTCGCTGCTTCCCCGGCATCGCGGAGCCGCCCCGGTCGCGTACGCGATCTGGAAGGGGGACGCCGAGACCGGCGTCAGCATCATCCAAATTCTGCCGCAACTCGACGCCGGTCCGGTGCTGTCGATCGTCCGCACGCCAATCGATCCCCACGAGACGGCGGGGCAACTGGAAGATCGACTGGCAATCCTCGGGGCGGCCCTTGTTCCCGACGCGATCTCGCAACTTCAATCGGGAACGGTTCGCCCGGTGCCGCAGGATCCGACGCTGGTCACCCGCTGCCCCAAGATGAAGAAGGAGCTGGGCGAAATCGATTGGAACGAATCACCTCGACAGATCGACTGCCGGGTGCGGGCGATGCAACCCTGGCCCGGACCGTATTCATTCCTGCACACCTCCGATCGCGCTCCCGAACGCCTGATGATTCTCACGGTTCGCGCGGGAGAATCCACCGTGTTGGCCCCCAACGGCGCGGTGGTTTCGACCGATCGCGGTCTGATCACCGTGCAGGCGCAGGGGGGGCTGGTGGAAATTGTGACCGTGCAACCTCCAGGCAAACGCCCGATGGCCGCCGCCGAGTTTCTGCGCGGTCACCCGCTGTCGGCGGGGGCGAGGTTGGGAAGCGACACCACCGTTTGAGTCACTTCCCGCCGCAGGATTTCAATTCGCCATTCGGCAGGGGAATCAGCGTGAATTCTGCGTCCGCGCCGCTCGTCACCAGCGTCTGCCAGTTCGCCGAGGACATCGGGGTCTGTATTCCGCGAAGGAAGATCGCACCGTCGTCGGTAACCACTTGGGAATAGGGACCGCGGTACACGACTGTCGGATGCGCGAGTTCGTTCTCGTCGGCGGAACGATACGCCTCGATCCGAGTCTGGCGCAATTCCGCGACGTCCAATGGAAAGCAGGGAGTCGAATCGTACTTGGTCAACCTCATTGCCACAAAGCCGGCGGCGGAGAGTGCCGAGAGAAGTTCTGTGATCGACGGTGCCGCTTTCACCACTGCCGCCGGGCCGGGAAGAGGCCCGAAGGGCGCGGCGATTTCGCGATCTGCGGTCAGCAAATGCAGTGTCACCCGTCCCCCAGGGCGCAGCGCATGCCAAACGGACTTGAGAAACACGTCACGAACCGCGGATTCGACCGGCAGATTGAAAGATCCCGTCAAACGCACTTCATCGAGACTACCGGGTGCGAACTCTGCCGGCACGACACACGGTTGGCCCAGACGATGTTCCCAGGCGGACTGCGATTTCGGCGCGTGAAGCGGAGCGACCCGATTCGGACCGTCGGTAACCGCCTTTCCCAGGACGGCGGTCGTCGATTGACCATCACCCCTGTGGTCAAGATCCTCTTCAAGAATGTAGATTTCCCACAGACATCCGTCGGGATCGTGAGCCCAGAATTTGGTCTGCCGCGAGTAACAGCACTCGACCCCTTTCTCCTCCTGCGCGTCGATTCCCGCGTTGGCCAAACGTTGTTTCGTTCGCAGCAGCGACTCGTAATCGGGCAGTCGAAAACCCGCGTGATTCAACTGGCCGGATCCTGACGGCGCATGCGGCTCTAAAGAGAAGACCAGCGGAGGATCCTGTAACTCAAATTTCGCGTAGTCGACACGGCACTTCGCCGGCTCGCAACCAAAGAGAAGCCGATAGAATTCCACCGATCGATCCAGGTCGGAAACATTGATCGACAGGTGGAATTTCGTGCTGGGATCGACTACGAGAGGCGATTTGGCAAGTTCGAGTTGGGTTGGCATGTGTTCGACCGTCGGGTTGATCGTGAATGGAACGGGAAATCTCAAGCAGGAGTGGCGGGAGCGCGAACCGGCTGCGGGGATGGTACCACCAGCGCCGCGACCGCCAGGATCGTCGCGGCCCCCGCCAGCAGCCAGTAAACGGGCCAGTACGAGCCTGTCGCCGCGTGACACCGAGCGAGCAACGCCGGTCCAATGGCCGAGGCGATCACTGTCAACATTTGGGCGGCCCCCTGGATTCGGCCCAGATGGCGGCCGCCGTAGAGTTTGCCCCACAGACTGAAAAAGAGAACTGTCGTCAGCCCGCCAGCGATCCCCATTCCAACACCATAGGAGTACACGCCTGCGCGGGTTGTGACAAACGGCAGACTCACCAGCGAAACCGCGACCAGTCCCATCGAAATCGCCATGAATCGACCGGGGGGAATTCGAGACAGTAGGATGCCCCCCACCAGATTGGCCGCCAAGCCCACGAGTGGCATGAACGATCCCAATGTGTAAAAGGTTTCGGTGTCAAAACCACGTTCGGCGAGAATCGATTCGTGGAACAGAGTGGTTCCTGATGTGATGAGTCCATAGAGGGCGGTGGCGAGTCCAAACACCCAAAAGGCTCCGGTTCGTAACGCCTGGCTCAGAGTATGACCGTCGTCATCCTGGATCACTGGGGAATCGTCGGTGGGAATCGGTTCTGTCGAATCGCTGGTTCCCGGGGAATCGCGTGTCGCCAGCCAAAACACCGGTACAGAGGCCAAGAGAATCGCGCCAACGGCCCCCCAAACGGTTGTCCACTCCGCCTCGCGGTATCGGCCGGCAATACGAAATGTGAGTCCGAAACCGAGTGAAACCAGTACGGAATAGACTCCGAGCGCGCCACTGGAGCGACGCCCGAACCATTTTCCGACATGGGTGATGCTGACCACAGACAGCGCGCTTTGTCCGAACCCCCGGGTCAACACCAGCGCCATGAAGAACCCGGTTCGATGGTCGAGCGCCGTCATCGACAAAACAGTCGCTCCCAACAAGGCCACGGTGCAGGAGAGAACCTTACGAACTCCATAGCGATCCAGAAGTCGTCCGCAGGGAATACAAAACGTCGCTCCCAGCAAAGTCGCCCAGAAGTTCAAATCACCGAATTCCCGCCGCGAAAAGTCGAACCGATCATCGAGCAGCAAACGCTCTGTGACGATTCCCAGTCCGTGGGTTCGACCAGGAAACGTCGCCAGCATCGCGAACGCGGAAACGACGACCACCCGCAGGCCAATCCAGGACAGGGTTGGCTTCGAATCCGCGGAGATGTTGTTGGAGACGGTGGTCAGGGTATCACCAGAATCGGAGTCGGGAATTCGCGTCCCCGGTCGTTCGCCGCCGCATCCACTCGTGGAACTCTCGATAGTGCCGGTCGCGCATGGAACCTCCCTCGGACTCCGCATTGTAGCTGAGATAGAGAGCGCGACGTGGTCCGTTGGTTCGATTCGGAGCGGATCGATGGGGGACCAGACCTCCAAAAATCGCAATGTCTCCCGGCAGAAGATCAAGCGCCACGGCATCTTCTTCTCGAACGCAATCGTCGGGAAGGGGAAACCCGCTGGTTCCGGGGAGGGCCAGAAAGCCGCGCTCGTGCTGTCCTCGATACAGGACCGTACACCCATTGTCTTGGTTCATGGAATCAATCGGTACCAGCAGCGTATGAAACGTACGTGGAAACCCGGGCCAATTGAGAGGGATGTCTTGGTGCAGGTCGTAGCCTTTCGCGCGGGCCGGCTTGTAGATGAGCTTGTCCTTGAACAAGCAGGCGGGCTCTCCCAAGACTTGCGACATGACCTCGAGTATTTGGCGGTCCTCCGCAAACGCTTGAATCACCGGACTGATATCGCAGACAGGATCGAACACCTCGAACAGGGGTTCTCCGGTTTCCACATCCGGCTGAAAACGACAACGGAGATTGTCTGGCGAGATGTGGTTCGCGCATTCCACCAGTAACCGCGTGGCTTCGTCGGCCAGTCCCGCGATTTGTTCGCGGGGAACAAATCCACGCAGGATCACGAACCCATCCCGGACGTATTGCGCAGACTGTTCGACACCAATCCCCGGCATGCTGGCGGCTTCCGTTGTTGGTTGGAGAGAGTGGCTCATTCGAATCCAATTCACAGGAGAAACTGCGGATTAGAATTCACCCAGAACTTCGCGTCCGCTACGTGTGGAAAGCGAGCGCCAAGTATCGAAATTGATGTTGTCCGAAACAAACCGGACGGAACCATCTCCCAGCGCCACATGAACCCCCCCGGTATGTCGGCTCCGCGCAGTTCTCCAGCCGTATCCCGTGTACATCCGCGAGGGCTGTGGATTGAACGTGACACCCAAGCAGTCGGGGGTCTTCGCATTGGGGGGATAGTAATGGTTGTAGAGGGTGCAGCGATACTCTCCATTGGCCCACGAAAAGCCCCGCCGATCGCTGAGATTCCAATTGGTCGCCCCTTCGCAGGCGCTGTCCGTCAGGGGAGCGCCCCCCACAAAGCGATACACCGACTCGGGAGACTTTTGAACTTCCGTCGGGTCTTTTGTCGAAGTCGGCCCCGTCCCGAGGACACTTTCTGACAATATCACCGTATTACTGCTGCCGTCGCGGAAGTCGGCAAACCGGATTTCCGAGTTCACAAAAAACGCGCCATCCACCCCCTCATCAATAAAGGGAGTCCCACCGCCGACACCACTTCCGGCACACCCCGCATAGTTGGTCGGGGCGAACGAATCATGGACCTTGACCGACGAATCGCTGGGACAGAGGAAGAGCGGAACGACGGTCGAGACCGCGAGGACGTTCTGGGGAGCCACGGCGAACGCGGGAGGGGCATACAACGGAACCTTGAGATCGATCGCGTTGTAAACGTTACTCTGTTCCAAATGCGGTGTGAGATGCGCCAGCAGCGACCAACGATAGAAATTGTGCGGAAACGTGGGAGCCGCCGGAAATTCCTTCGACTCCGACCCCACGGGCAGCTTTCGCATGCTCCCCTCGAAATTCTGGATCGCCAGCGCGAGTTGCCGCAGATTGCTTTTACATTGTGTGCGCCGCGCCGCTTCGCGCGCCTGCTGAACCGCAGGCAACAACAGCGCGACAAGAATTCCGATAATCGCAATCACCACGAGAAGTTCAATCAAAGTGAACCCGGCGCGACGGTGACCGGCGTTGACCTTGGGGCGGAATCTCAAGTTGTCCATTCGACGGAATCTCCATTCACCAACTCTGCGAACAGTTTAACATTCTTAACATCGTAAGAATGTCCGACTGCCAGAATGTAGAGTCCGAGTTTTTTGTTGTCAATGACCGCAAGGGATGGGTTCTTCAAAGAACGCAACTGCGGCGGTCCTATCGGGAACCGCCGCAGTGTGTTCAGTTCAGATTCGTCGCACTCCCAACCGGGGGAGCGACCCAATGGCCGGACACTAGAACCGGATGATGAAGTCAAACGTCACGCGATTCTTCAGGATGTCCTGACGGCTCGTGTAGGGGATTTCGTACGCGGCACCGATTTCGATGTTGCTGTAGGGTTTGTATTTGACACCGTACGCGCCGGTCACGACGCTGGTGCCGGCCAATCCCGAACCGCCGAGGTTCATCAGGTCCAGACCACCCACCGACAGGGGCAGCGCGTCACCCGAGCTCATGTAGTCGTACCAGTTCGCTTCGGTGAACAGGTAGACATTTGAGCAATTCACCTGCCAGTCGAGGTGGTTTGACCAGTACCACATCTGGTTGCCACTCGGCACGTCGGCGGGAATGCGGAACCCGGTCGCCGACAGGAAGTGGAACTGTTCGAAGAGTTGCGCTCCGCCTGTCAGGTAGAAGTGGAATTCACCGTCCGTCCGGCCTTGCAATGCCTGAGTGCTGCCAATCGGCAGCGAGTAGGCGAACCCCGCGCTGAGGAGCTGCTGGGCTTCGATGTCCTTGAAGATGTTGTATTTCAATCCGACCGAGACGTCGGCGAACCCGTCTTTGACGACCGGATTCTGCGAGACGATGTACCCGTCCTTGGCCGCGACAAGAGACAGGTTTTCGGTCAGCTTGGCTCGGACCTGTGCTCCATAGAGCTGGGCATCCTGACCTCCCAGATCCGACGGGAGATGGTTGTTGAGGAAGATGAAGCGGACTTCCGTCAAATTTCTCGGATCTTCGAAGTAGACCGGATTCGTCATCGGGCTGATGAAGTTGTCGAATTCGTGATCGGACTGACCGATGATTCCGAACAATTTGTCCGATTGCGAAACGGTCTCTTCGTAGGTTGGTGTCGACGCCGTCCACGGCGACTGTTCGACGCCGTCGTTGGCTTGCACGCCAGCGCCTCCCGCCAAGACCGCAGTGATCGCTCCCAACCAGAACTTCCGAATGGACATGTGAACTCCATTTCCGGGGCGATGGGGCGCCCAAATCACATTGTATGGATCCCTCCGGGTGTTTCTGTCGCACTGATAGTTTCGGTCGGTTGACCTGCCGTTTTGGAACGAACTGCCAATGGCCGTTTTGACCGTACGCGGTGTTCTCAAAATCGTTGCGAAGTTCCAGTTTGACTGAATTGGGAGTTCAACTTGGTCGAGACCCGCCGCAAACGGTACGATTTCAGCTCGTTTGATTGAGTGTGTCCCGCATGACAGTCAGAATTGCGGTTTCTCACCGGAATTCGCCGTCGGGCAAGTGGTTTAGCCGTTGGGCGGAAGCTTGGCGGGACAGAGTCCTGCCAAGCTGGGGTGCCACAGCGTCGCTTTTGACACCAGAGCTTGGATTCGATCTCGGGCCGCGTCTAACGTGCGTTCATCGAAGCGCAGATCGCCAGGCACGCGACAAACAGGGCGATTCCAATCGCCACGGCGATCAGAGAAAGCGTAGACAGCGTCACCGCCAGCGACGCCATGAACACGCCGGCGTGGTGCATGAGCGTCTGGGGTTCATCCCCCGTCTTTCGCCCGTCAAGCGCTTTGACTCCCGTGTAGATCGCCGGGGGAAACAGCACCACCAGCATTAGCAGGATGCCACCATATTCCTGTTCCAGCAACAGTCCGAATGCGACCAGAACCAGCCCCGCTCCGACCGCTCCTCCCACGACTTTCGTCGTCAGCGACATCAGGTTTTTTGTGCCGGTCGACGTTCGCAGCGTCTGCGGCGGCAAGTCGGCTCCCTCTCCCGACAACGGCTGATTGCACAGCCAGCAATAGGTCCATTTCGCACCGACTGTGGCTTGGCAATGGGGACAGGTCGTGGCGTCGGTGGGGGCTGCGGCAGGCATGTGATGTCGTCCTGGTTCCGGCAAACTGGGTGGGTTGTGACGCCTACTTCTCGGCCGACCCGTTAGCAGTCGGGGCCGGTGTCGA
>JAPLOC010001163.1:0-3168 GCA_026692825.1 Planctomycetota bacterium
TCGCGCGTGCGCGCCGCCGTCGATCCGATCAACTGCCGGCCTGAGAAAGCGGTCCCCGCAATCTGTTCCGCGATCGCTCGCTTCAACTGTTCCACACTGACCCGATCAAACGCCGAAACCGTGACAGGATCCGGCTCCACCGACTCCGCCGCGCTGAAACCCTCGCGACCGAACCCGCTGGGTGTTCGATTCGCCAAGTCGGCTTTTGTACGCACTTTCAAAACCGCACGGGCCGGGGTCGACACAATGTGGTGCGGTTCACCCCAAGCCGCGCACCACACGACCAGATCCGCTCTCTCGATCTGTTCACTCCGCTGCTCCTGCGCCTGTTGTTCAATCTCATGCTCAGACGATTGTTCCCCTGCGGTGTCGATCAACACAATCGGCACCCCCGCGACATCCATTTCCGCCGCGAGATAGTCGCGCGTTGTCCCACTCTCGTTCGAGACAATCGCCGCTGAGCGCCCCAGGAGCGCGTTGAACAGCGTACTCTTGCCCGCATTGGGGGCACCCGCCAGCACAACGCGCCACCGTGCCTCGCTGCGCTGTCGCTGTTCTGACTGTTCGATCAGAGGGCGCAACATGGCGGCGGCAGCTTGCAGGCGGGCGACCAGTTCCGTGTGTCCCACGAATTCAATCGCCTCGTCGGCGAAATCGAGTCCCGCCTCCAGGTCGGCCAGCAGGTCCAACAGATCATTCCGCGCCTGTGCCAGCGCGTTCGACAATCCCCCGGCGAGTTGGCCCAGTGCCACCCGCAGTTCCGAATCATCCGCCGCGTCGATCACCCCCAGCACCGCCTCGGCCTGTGCCAGGTCAATTCGCCCGGCCAAAAACGCCCGCAGTGTGAATTCCCCCGGTTCCGCAGGGCGCGCTCCGCGACGAAACAGTTCTGCGAGTACCATTTCCAGAATCAAAGGCGACCCGATCAGGTGCAGTTCCGCCAGTCGTTCTCCCGTGTAGCTGCGCGAGCCGGGCCAGTAATGGAGATCGACGCGCAGCGGTTGCCAGAGGTCGGGCACCGCGATTGTCCCCGGGGTCCGCCACGGCATCCGACGCGCGAAGACCATCTCGGCTGTCGTGGTCGCCGTGTCTTGATCCGGCACAAACCAGTTCGAAAGCAGGTTGGCGGTGTCGGCACCGCTGATGCGTACGATGCCGCGGGGGGCCGGTCCGGGGGCCGACGTCAACGCGGCGATCACGTCGTCAGGATGCAGTCGGTGTCGCATGGGGGTTGACCCGCAAGTGAATGGCGTAACGCCGGGTCTCGACAAACCGCTCCCCAGCATACAGCGCGAGTGCCGGCGCATTTCGGCTTTCGACCGCCACAGTCAGTGACCCGCGCCGACGCGACTTGGCGATCTGTCGGGCGTCACCGAGCATCGCCCGCGCGAGCCCCTGCCGTCGCGCTTTGGGAACAACCCCCAGATAAAGCACTTCCAGTTCCTCCGTTCCCTGATGATCCCCCAACAGCAACACCCCCAGGCCCCGAGAGAGCCCAGAACGTCCTGCCCGCTGCGGTACGGCCCCACTTCAGGACAGTCGCAGCCGTCGCGTTGAACTTCCGCGATCGTCTCGGCGAACCGCGATTCTAGGTCCGTCGACCACGAAATCGACCGCAACGCGGGAAGCCGGGGTATGGGGCGATGCAGCAGCGATTGCGGATCCCCCCGCAACAGGCACAGGTCGGCGACTCCTGGAAATCCCGCCGCCTCGAGACATTGGCGGTCCATCGACTGACCACGGTCTACAAAGCAGACCGCGCACGCCATGCCGGCGCGATCCAGCCGCCGATTCAACTCGGTCAGCATGGCCAATCCCAATTCCAACGTGGCGACATTGTTTTGAAAACCGGGGGTCCATACCACCGCCTCCCGTCCCGGTCGCTCGACCGCGAGCGCCGCCCCCACCACCTCGTGTCGACCATCCAGAGCCACCACCAGATGTCGCAAATCAAGCCGCCCCTTCGCCACCGATTCCAAAGCCTCCCGCACGAACAGTTTTCGTTCCGCGGGAGGCCACCGACCGTACAACAGCGTCAAAGCCGCCGTTGTGGTGCGGGCGTCGGTGGAAACCACCCTGGTCATGGCCAGCGGTCCAATTCGAAAAAATCGCTACGGGAGTCGGCAACAGGTGGGCGAGCAAGGAAGCGGGCCGGGAGGGCAATTCGAGGCCATCGGCAGGCTGGGGCCACTTCCCTGGACATGCGCGACGGCCGGCTCGCTGAACAGTTTCTGCAAGTGGACTTCGCCACAATCGGGGCAGGCCGGCTGCTCGCCGTTGCGTACAAGAATCTCAAAATCGTGGGAGCAGGTTTCGCAGCGGTATTCGAAGAGTGGCATGGAATCGAGAGTGCTGTCAGACAATGGGAACGGTGGCCATTCATTCTGGCGGCTTCACCGCCATGGGGTCAATCGACCGCACTGATCTCTGTCGCCTGCGCGGGAACTCCCCGCCACGCGGTTCCCGCCGGCAGTGTTTTGTTTTTCATCACCAGAGACAGCCCCTCCAATGACGCCCCGGCTTCCAGCACCGTGTCGTACAGCACCAGCGACATCGGGCATCAAGAGACGCGCGAATATCGACCCGGCCGAGAAACTCCAGCGTACCTGTCACGGTCCATCGCGCCAGGTCGCCCGTGCTGTACATCGTGTCTGCCGCAGCGAAGCGGGACGTTGCATTCCAATCGTTCCCCAAAGCGTTCTCCCAGTTGCTGGAATCGACACCGGGTCCGGGATTCGATATCACTTCCCCACGTGCCGAGTCTCGCCACTCGATCACATTTACGGCGCATCGGCTGGCGGGGCAAAGCGGGGAACGGGAACCGTTGCGATCACGGGGGTGCCTGCCATGGGTGCGAAGCCGACGAACACACCTGAGCGAAAATCAGGGAGTGGAACGACCGCGCAAGGATCATCAAAGACGCAGGTCCGGCAGATTCTGGAGGGATTTAGGGGTTCGATTGAACCGGTGCAGGTTTCGGGAGGCTACATTTTCGGGCTGGCGCTGGTCGCGTTCGTGATGGTGCTGCTGCTGGCTGCCTACCTGGCGATTGTGGCGACATTGGGGGCGGTCGTCGGGATCACCCTGATGAAAATGATCCGTGGAATCCAGTCGGGGGGGCTGCATCCGTTTCTGTTTTTTGTGTTCCTGATTCCCTGGCTGCTGGGG
>JAPLOC010001163.1:3176-5673 GCA_026692825.1 Planctomycetota bacterium
CTGCTGGGGCTGTTGTTCGTTTTGTTCCTCATCAAGCCGCTCTTCGCCCCCTCCGTCGAGGGGGAAGCTTCGGTCACGCTCTATCCCGAAGACGAACCGAACCTGTTCGAGTTCCTGGAATGTGTCTGCGAGGCGGTCAACTCTCCCGCGCCGAGCGAGGTCGTGGTGAATTGCGAAGTCAACGCGGCGGCCGGCTTCGCGGGGCTGTTCGGAATCTTGACCGGTCGATCGCGACTGACGCTGGGGCTCCCGCTGGTCGCGGGGATGAACTCTCAACAGTTGGCTGGCGTCATCGCCCACGAATTTGGGCACATCTCGCAGCGCGTCGCGATGCGGTTTTCACTGCTGATTCGGCTGATCAGCGTCTGGCTGGCGCGGGTCGCCTATGAACGCGATGCCTGGGATTACTGGCTGCTGCGCGGAATCGAGGAGCTGCCCGGGTTTCTGTCCGTCCCCTTGCGGCTGATCAACCTGATGCTCGCGGGTGTGCGAATTCTTCTTTCCGGGTTCTACATGGCGGGACACTTCGTCAGCATGTACCTGCTGCGGCAGATGGAATTCAACGCCGACCTGTACGAGTCGCGGCTGGTGGGAACCCGATGTTTCGGCGGTTCGACCTATCGCCTGCACTTGCTGGGCGTAGCGACTCAAGGAGCCAATTTTGACACCTTCATGGCCTGGAAGGAAAAACGGCTCAGCGACAACTATCCGGCGCTGATCGCCGCCAACGTGGAACAGGTTTCAAAACAGGCTCGCGACCAGATGGCGAAACATCTGCGGTCGTCCGAGACCAGTCTGTGGGACACGCACCCCAGTCCCCGGGAACGGGTCGCCCGTGTGATGGAAGACAACGCAACGGCCATCTATACGGTCCAGCAGCCCCCCGGCGTGTTGTTTCGCGATTTCGATCGTTTGTGCAAACGAGTTTCGATCTCGTGGTACCGGTCGATTCTGGGGCCGCAGTTCAATCGTAAGAGCCTGATCCCGGTCGCAAAACTGATCGAGCGATCCCTGCAACGGAAATCGAACTGGATGGCGTGGTTGCGGTACTTTCAGGGGCTGCTCTACCCGGCACGTCCGCTGCTGATCACGGCGGGAGAGGTGGGTCCCGTTCCTGCCGAGCAGGTTCCCGTCGCGAAGGAATCGGTGATGCGTCTGCGGCGGGCGTTGTTCAAAGGCCTCAACGATTCGGAACGGGCCTATGAGAAATTCCACGACTATGAGGATCTGAAAATCCGCGCCATTCGCGCGATGGCCCTGCTCGACGCGGGCTTGGAGATTGACGCCGAGAGGTTCAAACTTCCGGGAGAAACCAAGTCCGAGGTGGTGTCGACGCTCCGCAGGGCGATCGAGAGTCAGCGATCGCTGTCGCAACAGTTGGATCGCTTCGAAACCCTGCAAAAGAAGCGACTGTCGACGGCGTTGTCGTTATTGCGAACACGGGGAATCGGCGACAAGGTTCCCGGTGCGGCGGAAAAGATCAAGACCATGACCGAGGTGATCGCCGTGGGAGAGGCGATGCAGAAGGCGATGCCGGCGCTCACCGAGTTACGCAACGACATGCACGGATTCTTCTCGTTGGTGATTCAGGGAATCGACTGGAATGAATACCCGCCGCTCGCCGAGCAGATGGTCACGAAACTGAAATGCGTCGAGGAACACCTGCACACAATCCGCTATCGACTGTGTGACCAGAAATACCCCTTCGATCACGCGCGAGGGAAACTGTCGATCGCGAAATTCCTGTTCGACGACGCCCCCGAAGACCAGGACGACGCGGCCGCGACCCTGGCGACCGCCGACATGGTCATCGAGCGGACCGAAGAGCTGTACTACCGGCTCATGGAGGAACTTTCGGGAATCGCGACCACGGTCGAGCGTTCGCTGGGGCTGAAGCCTCTCCCCATTCCGTGGTCGCATCCCGCGTCGGAAGGATTTGAAAAGGAACTTGACGAGTTGGAGGTGGTTGGCTGACTCGCGCCCAGCCGATCACTTCCGGACGTAAACCACCAGATACTGCTTATTTTCCGCGGTCGACTCGAACGATTCGGGGAACGCCTTGCCCGTCAGATCGTAACAGACCCGCATCGTCGATTCGTCGGGAAATTCGCAGATCGCCAGCAGGGTATTGCCCGCGTTCGGACCCTCGGTTCCCTTGATCGTCATCTGAATTGGCGTGACTTCGCGATTGACGCTACAGGATCCTTTGTCGGGTTTGTCGCCAACCATCACCAGATACTCATCACCGGTCATTGTCAGGGTGAAGGTCTCCGTCACCTGGGGTGGGAAGGGTTGTCCCGCGATCAGTGCGGATTTCACCTTCCAGACGCCGTCGGTTGAGTTCTTCTCGGCCATCGCAGGTTCACTCGGTTCCGGTGTGGTTTTGGATTCAGGATCGGAAGACGTGGCCGGTTGTTCTTCGTCTGTCGATGCCGTCGGGGTGGTCGTCTCCACCGCCGGTGTCGGTTGAGGGGTATCGACTGACTTCGCATCGGGT
>JAPLOC010001164.1 GCA_026692825.1 Planctomycetota bacterium
CGGTCGACATCGAGCCGAGGATCGGACGGCGGGTCTTGAACACGTGACCGCGTTGTATCGGGGCCTGTACAATCCGCGCCGACGTGGAAACCCGACCGCCGCTTCGTGGCCCGACCGCAAGTATGACCCCGCAACAATTCGCAGCGAAGTGGAAACAGGCGAATCTCTCGGAACGGAGCGCTTCGCAGCAGCACTTCCTCGACTTGTGCGACGTCCTCGGGCAACCGAAACCGGCGGCGGTCGATCCCGAGGGGACCGAATACACGTTTGAACGGGGGGCGAGCAAGACCGACGGCGGTGCGGGCTGGGCTGACGTCTGGAAACGCGGGTACTTCGGCTGGGAATACAAAGGGAAACACAAAGACCTCACGGCTGCCTATCAGCAGTTGCTGAAATACCGCGAGTCGCTCGATAACCCGCCGTTGCTGGTGGTCTGCGATATGAACCGGTTCGAAATCCACACGAACTTCACCGGCACAGCGAAGCGGGTCTACGCCTTCGATCTCGACGGATTCGAGAGACTCGAAAATCTCGACGTCCTGCGCCGGTTGTTCACCGATCCCGAATCATTGAAGCCGGGAAAGACCGCCGAGCGAATTACCGCCGAGGCCGCGGAACAAATCGGGAAGCTGGCCGAAAGCATGTGGGCGCGTAACATCCCGGCGGAACAGGCCGCCCACTTCCTCATGAAGTGCATGTTCTGCATGTTCGCGGAAGACATCGGCCTGTTGCCCGAGAAGCTGTTTTCGAAAGTGCTGAAGAATGCGAAACTTGACCCCAATCGGCTGGAGAAGCAGTTGGGGGGGCTGTTCACCGCCATGGCAACGGGAACCGACTTCGGCGCGGATGAGATTCTGCACTTTAACGGCGGACTGTTCGAGTACGGTGACGTTGAGAAATTGACCGTCGCAGAAATCCAGTATCTGGTCGACGCGAACATTCACGACTGGAGCGATGTCGAACCGACGATCTTCGGCACGTTGTTCGAACGGATGCTGGACCCCGCGAAGCGTTCGCAGATTGGCGCACACTACACCAGCACGGCGGATATTCTGACGTTGCTGGAACCGGTAGTCATGGTTCCCCTCCGCCGGGAGTGGGCCGACGTGCAGGCAAAGTGTCTGGAACTGTGGCCAAAGATTCAGGAAGAGTCGAAGAAACGCGCCGCGGCGGGAAAGGGGAAACGCAAGGGTCCGTCGAAGCCGCGAGCGCAATTCGACCGACTGATTGACGACTTCGCGCACCGGTTTGCCGAGGTGAAGATTCTCGACCCCGCATGCGGATCGGGGAATTTTCTTTATTCGGCAATCCGGTTGTTGTTGGATCTGGAAAAGGAAGTCTACCGGTTCGCGTCGCAGTACGGCGTTTCGTTCATCCCGCAGGTTCGACCGTCGCAATTGGCGGGGATCGAAATCAACCGTTCTGCACAGGAACTGGCGCAGGTTGTGATCTGGATCGGCTACCTGCAGTGGAAACATCACAACGGGTTTTCGATCCCTAGAAATCCCGTGCTGGATCCGATTGACAGTATCCGCTGCATGGACGCGATTCTGGATCTGAGCGACCCAGAACACCCGACCGAACCGGAATGGCCGGCGGCCGATTACATTGTCGGGAATCCGCCGTTTTTGGGGGGCAAATTGCTGCGCGCGAATATGGGCGACCAGTACATTGACGCCGCGTTCCGGGTTTGGGCCGACCGCGTCCCGCGCGAAGCCGATCTGTGTTGCTATTGGTTCGAAAAGGCCCGGGCACAGATTGAACAAGGAAAGCTGCGGCGTGCGGGATTGCTGGCAACACAGGGAATTCGGGGCGGAGCGAATCGCGAAGTGTTGAAACGCATCAAAGAATCTGGTGGGATATTCTTCGCCGAGAGCGATCGCGATTGGGTACTCGACGGCGCGAATGTGCATGTGTCAATGATCGCATTTGATAATGGCAGCGAAAAATCCTGCATTCTCGACGGCCTGCCTACGGTCAGCGTCAATGCGAACCTCGAATCTGCGGCGGATACGACGCGAGCGTTTCCGCTGATGGCAAATCGAAATCGGTGTTTTATGGGTGACACAAAGGGTGGTGCGTTTGATATCTGCGAAAATGCGGCACTCGAAATGCTGCACGCACCGAATCCGCACGGGCGATCGAATTCGGACATTGTCGTCCCCTGGGTCAACGGACTGGACATCACCCGGCAGCCACGCTCGATGTGGATTATCGACTTTGGAGTCGAATCAAATCTCGAACTGGCGACTCAGTATGAACTGCCGTTCGCCCATGTTGAGAAATTCGTCTTGCCCGCACGAACGAAAAACAAACGGGAATCGTACCGTGACAAATGGTGGACTCATGTCGAACCCCGTCCCGCACTACGATCCAAGATCGCGAACCGTACGCGTTTTGTGTGTACTCCCAGCGTCTCGAAATTTCGGCTTTTCTGCTGGATTGAGGCCCCCACCCTTCCGGATCATCAATTGCTGGTCTTCGCGAATGACGAACCATGGTTTTTTGGAATTCTCAATTCCCGGCTACATGAAATCTGGGGTCTGAGGTTGGGAACACGCCTTGAAACACGACCTCGCTATACACCGACAACGTGCTTCGAGACATATCCGTTTCCAATGACAGCCGTGGCGTGGGAATCGCAGGTTGCGACTGCGGTCACGGAATTGGATCGACTTCGAACC
>JAPLOC010001165.1 GCA_026692825.1 Planctomycetota bacterium
CGCGAAATCGAAACTCGGTCTCCAGGTGATCGCGCAGGGAAGTGGCAAATTTGCGACCGTCGCTTATCTGGGGGGACTGCCCGGCGATGGGTGGGATGGCCTCACCCGTTTTCCCGCCGCCGGCGTGCGGAAAGACAAGATCATGGAACTGGCGGGTGAGACGGCATCCGCCAAGGTCGAAAACGGCGTCGTGACGATTCGCGACAAAGACGGCAAGGTGTTCGGCGAATTGAAAAAGGTCGAGCGGAAAAGTCCGACTTTGGGGGCAAAGCCGCCTGAAGGGGCGGTTGTGCTGTTTGATGGAAAGAACGTCGACGAATTCGAAGGGGGACGGCTGACCGCTGACGGGTTGCTGATGCAGGGGGTCACCACCAAACGCAAGTTTCAGAGCGGCACGCTCCACTTGGAATTCCGCACGCCCTACATGCCGGAAGATCAGGGGCAGGCCCGCGGCAACAGCGGCTGTTATGTACAGGGGCGGTACGAAGTGCAGGTGCTGGACTCGTTTGGCCTCGAAGGGAAGGACAACGAGTGCGGCGGGATCTATTCCAGCAGCGCGCCGGCCGTCAACATGTGCTTCCCGCCGTTGTCGTGGCAGACGTATGACATCGACTACACTGCGGGGACGTACGACGATCAGGGAAAGGTGCTGAAGTTCCCCCGGATCACCGTGAAGCACAACGGCGTGGTGATTCACAACAACATCGAACTAAAGAAGATCACTCCGGGCGGCGTTTCGGCGGATGGACCCGGACCGGGCGCGTTGCACCTTCAGGACCATGGCAATCCGGTGCGGTTCCGCAACATCTGGGTTGTGGACAAGAAGTAGACGTTGACTCGAATTCCTCCCCTTGCTGACTACACAGGAGCCTGACGGCCATGCTGCGATTTCGCGAACGGATGATCTGGTTGGTTGTCACCGGTGGGTTGCTGGCCGCTGCGCTTTGGCCGACAACCGGGAAAACCCCTCCCGGTTCGGTCGCGGTCGCGGGGCAGGGGGGGGTGAGTCAGAAACCTGCTGCGGACACGGCGAAGCGGATTTATCACAACCGGCTGACGAAACTGGAGAATCCGGCACCGCTCCTGGCGGACTATCCGGAGTTCATTCAGCCAGTGGAGGAACTGCAGCGGTTTGAAGCCCCTCCTCTGGTGGATGACGAGGGGGCCGATCTCGAAGTTCGGGCTTGGCGATTTTCTTACAACGCCCGGGGGATCATCGAGATCCCGAATCGGCTGCGGTTGAAAGAGACCGCGGTGATCATGGTCCACCCCTGGGGAATTGATGACGATCAAGGTTGGCGCACGCCGGAGCCTGCGGGCATCTGTGATTTCTGCACAGTCGAAAAGAACCACCTCGCGGCCCGGCATACGAAAGAGGTGATCGATCCGTTTCTCAAGCGGATGCGCGGCCAGGCTCAATTCATCATGTACAGCCTCATCGGGCAGAAGGATGAGTTGCGGCCCAAAATGTATCGAACGCTTCACGGTTCCCCCACCGCCGCCGAACGGGAAGTGGCCCGGGCGGCGGTTCTCAAAAAGCTGAAAAACTTTGACTACATGGGTGGCCCCTTAATCGACGAGATTCCCGTGTCGGTCGATCTTCCGGTGCGGGACTATTTCAAACAGTACGGGGGAACCGACGCGAGCGCCCGGTACAACCCGAAAGGATTCTGGGAATTGCCTGTGCCAATCACGTCAGACATCACCGTTTTCCCCGACGACATTCTGATTTTCGACGTCGAGGGATACGCGATTCTGCGGGATTTTCTGAAATCGCACGGCGTCCGGCACATTCTGCTGGTGGGATACGCCACCGACATGTGCTTCTGCAAGACGACGGCCGGTTATGACAATTTGTCGCAGGATTTCAATGTGTTTCTGGTAGGAGACGCGTCGCTGGCGACCTATCCGGCGAACAACACGCCGAAGTACGCGACAAACGCCGCCATTTCCTTCGCCAGTCTGACACAGCTCATCACACAGGTCTCCTGGGTAAAACCATTGGGTCGGTAGACAGACATTCTGACGATCATTAGAGTGTCTGATCGTCGTCCGGTTTCCCTTCGCGGGTTGGCGGGAGTCTTGACCCGCCGATTCCGTGGCATCGATCTGCGATCGAGGACGCCTCCGTGTCACAATCCCCGAAATCGCCCACACTGTTCCAGCATGTCGCCGCCGAAGTGGTGGGGACGTTTCTGCTGGTGTTCTTTGGGTGCGGCGTGGTGCATACCGCCGTTCTGATGGATGCCCAGCAGGGGTTGTGGCAGGTGGCCGTTGTGTGGGGTGTCGCCATCATGCTGGCGATCTACACTGTCGGGGGCATCAGCGGTGCCCAACTTAACCCCGCGATGACGATCGCTATGGCGGTGCTGCGAGAATTTCCCAAGAATCGGGTGGTCGCGTACATTGTTGGGCAACTCCTGGGAGCGTTTCTGGCGGCCGGGCTGCTCTTTACGTTGTTTCATCCCCAGCTCGCTGCTAAGGAACAGGCAAAAGGAGTGAGGCGGGGAGAGGCCGGGAGCGAAATCACTGCGATGTGCTACGGCGAGTTTTCACCCAATCCGGGAAGTCTGGCGGCGGGGAGCGAGAAATATGCCGTTGCCGACCACGAGACATTGAAGGCTCGTGTTCCCCCGTGGCTGGCGTTTGTCGCGGAACTGTTTGGAACGGCGATACTGGCCTGTGTGGTGTTCGCGGTCACCGATTCGAAAAACCGAGGTGGCCCGGCTGTCGGGCAAGCGGCGATATTTATTGGTTTGACAGTCGCCGCTCTGATCTCCGTGATCGCGCCGCTAACGCAAGCGTGCTTCAATCCGGCTCGTGACTTCGGCCCGCGGCTGTTTTCCGCGATTGCGGGGTGGGGGAGTATCGCCCTGCCGTTGGGGACCGATTGGAACTGGCTGACCGTTTACATCATCGCGCCAATTTTCGGTGCGCTGGTGGGCGGGCTGTTGTACGAGAAGATTCTGGGACCGGCCCATCGCGCGGGAGTCGCTGCATGAGTCGTCGCCGATTCTTGCTTTGGTCTCTGTTTGTTTGTCTTGTCAATACCTCGGTCGTTTTGGCGGACGACAATCCACTTCGCCTGGACCCCGCACTTCCCTACCAGGCCGTCCGATCGAATCCGGTGACGTATGACGTTGAGCTGGTCGCGACAGTGACCGCTCCGTACAAGACCAGGCTGTTGCGGGTTTGGCTTCCGATACCGGTCAGTGATGTCGGACAGGACGTGATTTCATCGGTGGTGTCGACGTTTCCTGAAGATGTTGCCGCACAGGTCGGAGTTGAGCCGGTGTTTGGCAATCGCTTTGCGTACTTTGAATTCGCAAACCCGCAAGGCGCTCAACAGATTCGCCATCAATTGAAGGTGACTCCAATTGGCCAGAGGGATTTGACCGGTACCGACGCAGTGAATCACAGGCCATCGTCACGGGCGAACCGTTTCAGGAGTTGCTCGCGGAGATAGTCCCCCGGCCAGGAAACCCATTGCGAGATTTTGAAGCGGTCTTGGCTTGGACCGACCGCAATTTCCGCTATGACCATGCGAACGCCTCGCTCAAGGCGAGTTCCCGCCACGCGCTGGAGACACGAACCGGACATTGCAGCGACTACCACGGCTTTTGCGCCGCGATGGGCCGACTCCTTGGGCAGCCGACACGTGTCACGTACGGCATCAACGCTTTTCCGAAAGCGTCTC
>JAPLOC010001166.1:0-2860 GCA_026692825.1 Planctomycetota bacterium
CATGGCGAAGTGGATTCAGTTCCAGTTGAATGGAGGCCTCGCCGGGGACAAGCAGATTGTTAGCACCGCCGCTTTGCAACAGACACGGACGCCACAAATCATCGTGCCGTTGGAAGGATTGAACGCAAAACTCTTCCCGGATGTGCGCGTGATGGCCTATGGGATGGGTTGGATGGTTCACCAGGAAAGCAGCGGCGGACTACGCCTTGAACACAGTGGGTACCTACCGGGCATGAGTTCGAATGTTGTGCTGCTTCCGGAATCCAAACTGGGACTTGTGGTGTTGACAAACAGTCAGAACGTTCTATGCGAGGCACTCTCAAATCACGTGGTCGACCGGTTCCTAGCAAAGCCATCTCGCGATTGGAGCGACATTTTTCTGGGAGTCGACAAACTCTTACGGGAAATTCCGAAGAACGCGGAAAAGGCCGACATCGAAAAAAGGGTCATCGGTACGTCGCCCAGTTTGAAGCCGGCAAAATACGTGGCACGTTACGAAGACGAATTCCACGGACCCGCGATTGTCGAAGTCGATGCCTTGGAAAAACTGACCCTGACCTTTCACGGGTTGACGTTTGATCTCGAACACTGGAATTACGACACCTTTCGCGCGAGCGAACGCGCAGGCGTGCTTCCCAAGTCGCTTGTGACGTTCTCAATCGGTGGAACGGGCGCTGTCTCGGGACTGTCATTTACCCCGCATCCGCGCGTCGACAAACTTGTGATGACACGGGTTCCGCCCAAAGCGGCGGACCTCAAAGTCGCACTCGACGAAAAGCAGCTTGTGAGGCTGGCGGGATCGTTTGAATCAAAATCTCCCCCGCTCGATCTGGTCATCGAAAAACGGGGAGGCGAGTTGACCGTCGTGGTCGGTGGTGGCGAACCCCAGTTGCTCACACCGGTCTCACCCACGCGACTCCTCATCGGGAAGACCCCTCCGCCGGGGACGGAAGAGTTTCCACGGATCGACTTTGAATTCGATGGCGACAAGGGGGTGAAGTGCGTTGTGACTCAGGGACCGCTGACCATTGAGTTCTTGCCGAAGGTCAAGTGAGTTGGGTCGGTTCCACGAGGAAGAACGTCCGTAGAAGGCTGGGAGAGGGGGGCGTGATGCAGTTCGGCTTGAATCGGATCCTTCTCCCCGCTTTCGGGGAGAAGGTGGCCGTCAGGCCGGGTGAGGGGAATGCGGGTGAATTGCAAACAGGCCGTTACCCAAAGGGGAGTCGTTACATTCGATGGGTGTCCCCCTCACCCCCGGCCCCTCTCCCCGCAGTGGAGTTGAGTTTGCTGGGCAATGTCGCGCGCGGGGAGAGGGGGGCAGCGGCGGCTGCGCCGCGGTTTGTTTCCGATACGGCGATTCAATCTGTCCCCACTCAACTCTGCCGCCGAACGTCCAGACCGCGGCGTCGTAGGAACGCCGTCCGCCACATGTCGCGACGACGCTTTATTCGGTGGACAGGCAACGGCGGCCGAATCGGGTGTGGCAAAACTTTTGCAATTCACGCGGGTGGTTGATTGAAAATGCAGAGTGTCGGCGTTAGCCCGATTCCTTACCGCGGTGCGAGCCGGCCCGCCATATAGTCCCCGATCCTGCGGACCGCTTCACGCGATTCAGGCAGGCCGCGAATCTGAAAGACATGCATCATCCCGGGCCAGATCTCCATTGTGACCGAAGTTCCGTCGGCCCGCGCTTTTTTCGCGACCCGAATGCTGTCGTCACGCAACATCTCGTGTTCGCCGGCTTGAATCAGCAGTGGCGGCAAGCCCCGAAAATCCCCAAACACCGGCGACGCCAATGGATTGCGGGGGTCCGACTTCTCCAGGTAGCGATCCCGAAACTCGGGCATCGTTCGCGAACTGATGATCGGATCGTAGACCGTTGTGAGTGACTGGCTCGTAAGAGTGAAGTCGGTTCCCGGCGAGATCGCGATCGCGCCGGCCGGGAGCGGAAGTTTTCGCTCTTTAAGCGCCAGCAAGGTCGCCAGCGTCAAATTCCCGCCGGCGGAGTCCCCCGCGATAAAGGTCCCCCGGGCGGCTGCCGGACCTGTGGGGCCATTGCCCACCATCCAGTCATGGACGGAGACGCAGTCATTGAGTCCCGCCGGGAACGGATGTTCGGGAGCCAGGCGATAATCGGGTAGCAGCACCGCGCAACGGCCGGCCCGAGACAATTCCGCGGCCACCGGAAGATAATTGCCCCCCGATCCGGAAACCCATCCCCCGCCATGCAGGTACAGAAGTCGCACTTCGGGATCCGCACCGGGAGCCAAAACCCATTCACAGGGGACGTCCCCCACGGTGATCTTCTTCAGTTCGACTCCCGGAACGGTCGGTTCCTGTCTCGCCCCCATCCCCGCCCGCAGGCCGGCGAGATCGAAATTCTGTGCGCCGAACGGGGGAGACTGACGGCGCTGTTCCAGTAACCGAGTCCCCTCTGCCGACACCTCACGCTGCCAGATCTCGCGCGACGCGTGTCGGCGTGTCGGTTCCAGAAGACTGACGAGCGGCAGCTTTTCAAACACAAGATGAGCCTGGCTCCCTTCGTACACGATGCCGACGTGATCCGCATCGACACGGGTCAGGCTGGGATAGCCGGCACCTCGCCCTTCATCCAGCAGCCAATGATGCGAGTCGGGCCACGTGAGGCCGTCGTCGAAACTGACCTGAACAGTCTGATGCGTACGCCCCTGTTGTGAATGGGGGTTCGCAAACAGCAGCACATGTTCCCGCTTGCCCTCGCGTTCGTAGTCAAACCGCAATAGACTCCCGTTGCAATTCGGTTCAATCAGCGCCTTGCGACCGGTGGGGTGCGCCTGCCACGTCTGACCGAGATCCCGGGTCACCACAACGGCGCGAACGC
>JAPLOC010001166.1:2885-4555 GCA_026692825.1 Planctomycetota bacterium
GTCGTTGCGGATATTGAGCATGATCGAACCATCGCCGGGCAGCGCCGCCTGACACTCGTTCCCGCCACTGTAGCCCGGCTGACCCACTGTCCAGCTCCGCCCGTGGTCGTGACTCGTCATGATGGTCGCGAATGTCGCCAACGGTTCCCGACCAGTACGGCCCTGAACTGGCATCACAAGGGTACCATCTTCCAGGCAGATCCCCGACTGCGGTGCGGGTGCGAGCAACCACCACGATTCCTGCTTCAGTTTTCGGGTCAGATTCTCGGGGGGCGACCACGTGAGTCCATCGTCGGTCGAACGGACCAACATCAACTGCGCGGCTTTTCCGATTTCGAACCCTGGCTCTGAACCGTCGTCAACCCACTGGTGTTTCCCCGGCTTGCCGTTCATCCACAACGCGAAACAGAAAATCTCCCCCGTCTGCTGATCGACGATGATTCCCGGATCGCTGCACCCATTCTGCTCTTGTGGCAGCCCGCCATACTCGCCCATATCCATGATGACACGCGGCGACTCCCAGGTCTGCCCGCCATCGGTACTGCGACTGAGTCCAATGTCGATGTCTTCCTGCAAATCGCGCCCGGCACGTCGCCGCATGTCGTAGACCGCCAGCAAAGTTCCCTTTTTCGACGTCGTCAACGCGGGGATTCGATAGGTATGGACCCCGTCGTCCTGGTGTTTACGCAACGCGATTCCGATACGTTGCCCCGAATTGGCCACGTCGTCCCGAGGTACGATCTTTCCCACGGAGGTCGTGATCGAGCGACAGGTTGCCGCGACTTGATGTTGCAGGGCGGCAGTATTCTTCAGGCGACACGCCAGCCAGAAGTGGTTAGGCCCTTCGACCAGTGCCCGGTCGATCGACAGCGTGATTGTCTTGGTGGGCGCGACAGAATCGCCCAAAGGAGTGGCTGGTGAAAACGCTTGCTGACTGCCGGTTGAGAACAACTGAAGAGTCTCAATATCCCCCAGGTCGTCGGTCCCGTCTAATGAAAAATCCATAGAGGCCAACTGAATCGATTGTCCTGCCTGCACATCAATCGTCACCCGCAGCATGGGTCCGTGTGGATTACGAATCAATATCGGGTGGACTGGTCGCACGACGCTGGCGACCGGGCCTGCGCTGCGCTCTTGGGCGAACCCGACAGCGTGAACACCGATCCCTATCGCAACAGATGCAGTAAGCAGCGCGAACGCGAGACGTGTCAACGACCGGTGGCCACGTCTTGGCGACTCCGCCGACGACACATTGTTCGCGTGATGTGGCCAGGAGGCATCGGTTTCGCGGCGCGACACGGGCGGATGATTTTGAGAATTCATGGTGTGGCTGCTTGGAATGAGTCGCCGAATCGATTCGCCATCGCGGACGACGACGTCTCGACTGAGACAGACCCGGCATAGTTGGGAGATGACACAATCCGTCGACGTTAGCCTATCCCTCTGCGGAGGTCATGGCAATTCGCCGGGTTGAGTGCCTGGCATTTCGCATGCGACACGGGAACGCCGCCCGCCACATGTCGCGACGACGCTCCTGCGGCGTCGCGCCCGACGGCGCAGCCGGCGGCCAGGTCGGTAAGCGTGACCCGTTGTACGATTTCAGCGTCATGTGAGCAGGCGATTCCGATGCGGTGTTTCAATCTGTCTCCACTGAACTTTGCCGAAGATGT
>JAPLOC010001167.1 GCA_026692825.1 Planctomycetota bacterium
GGTGCGCGATCGTATTCCCGATTCCCACCAGTGTAAACATCCAGGTGAAGCGATACATCCAACCGTCCGATGACCCGAAGATCTGCACCAACTGGAGTAACAGGTACGGAACGCTGCTGGCGATAGTGCCCGCAAGTCCGAACGCGACGCAGTACATCCAGGAAGACACCTGGCGTTTCGACAGGCAAAACAACAAAGCCACCGCGGCGACCGCAATGACGATGCCCCCCTGAAAAAGCCGAAAAATCTCAACAAAATGGGCCGGACTGTTGGAGGCCATGGATCACACTTCCTGCGGCAGGGAAATAGGGACAACTCACGCGGGCCGCAGGATACCACACTCGCCGCCGCGCCCGCACCGCCACACCTCATTGGCCATTTCGGTGTGCCCCGGTCACAAAGCCAATTCTCACATCGGCATTCCGCCATTACGCCAGCGGTTCGACGTAAACCCCCAGGGGAAACGTGACCGGCTTCTTCGGGAAATGGTCGGGGCCAAATTCGCGGATCTGGTCACGCTTCAGCTCGGCGACCTCCAGCGCGCCGCTCCAGACAATCGCCCGACCGCGGGTATGAATCTCCTGCGCCAGTAGAAACGCCTTTTCCACGCTGTGTCCGCAGATCTTGCACAGCGCTTCGATCACATATTCAAACGTGTGAAAATCGTCGTTTTCAACAATCACCGCGTAGGGGGGCTGTTTTTTCGGACGGGTCGCCCTCTCGGGAGCCGGGCGACGGGTTTCCACGATCACATCGTCGGAGGTTTGCTGTTCGACCATGGCAGTTTCATTTCCTCGTCACACGGACGGTGCGTAGAGAATCTCTGGCTCATTGGACCCTGGGCCGCGTGATCCAGAATTGCCTCCAGCGCCTGGACAGCGGCGACCGTCTGGCGGTCGGCCGATAGATCGTCGTAGTCGAGACTCCGAGCTGCCGCCAACCGGGCCGTTCGCTCCCCGGCCGGTCCGCCAAACTCAACCAGCGCCACCTCGCGGGCAAAGCGTTCGATCACCTCGACGCCATACCCCCTCTGGCAACGCTCGCCCCACGGTTCGAGGAACGGCGCGCTATAGTGGTTGTTGATGGTGATCTTCGTCTTGTGCGGAGTCTCCCCTTCGATCGTGCATTCGACCCCCCGTTTACGCGAATGGCCGTTCCACACGCCGTTGTCGAACCGAAACTGCACTTCTTGTTCGACGTAGCCCGGGAAATTGTCGGGGGTCACCCAACTGGTGTGAATGTCAAACGCAGCCTCGCGGCCGGAGTCGTATTCGTAGATCAGCCGCAACTGGCAACTGTCCCACGTGGTGCCGTCCGACGGACCGACCTGTCCGCGCTGCCCCGACGCGCTGACCGTTTTCAGCCTTCCGCCGAACGTGAAGTCGATCAGCTTGATGTAGTGAACCGCGACGTACGTTCCCGGATTTCGGCCGTTGATCCACTCGGCGAATTGACCACCCGAAATCGATTTCGGCTCCAGCAGCGAACAGTAGCCGTTGTTCACATGCCGCAGGCGGCCGTCGGCGTAAAAGGTTCGCAACCGTTTGTGGTCGGGATCGAGGAGTTTGTGATAGACCACTTTGGCGAGAACGTTGTTCTGTTTCGCCAGCGCGACCAGTTCATCGAGTTCCGCCAGCGACAGGACGGAGGGTTTTTCGAGCAGCAGGTGCCCACCGGCGGCGAGTACCGTTTTCGCCGCCTCGAAATGCCGATCGTCGGGCGTGGCAACACAGGCGAAGTCGACTCCCGATTTCATCAGTTGGGCGACGGCGTCGGGGCCGGCGTAACTGTCAAACGGGCTGACGACTCCCCGCAGAGACTCACGGTACCGCTCGGCACGCGACCCGGTACGCGACGCGACGGCCGTGAGTGGCACCTCGACCGCCCCGAACCGGCGGTCGAAAATCGGCTGCCGATGCACCTGTTCGAAGAACGGCCGGTACGTGTCGTCGAAAATCATCCCCAGGCCGACCATGCCGGCCCGCAGGGTGTGGTTCGTGGTGGAATTCGGAGTTGTCATGAGAGGAGATTTTAGCCTCTGGAGGCGAGACTCTGGTAGTCGAAAGATTGCCCCCGGGGGGGAACTCGTTGTCGGCGATACGTTCTGCGGTTCGCCTATTCTCCGCACCGCGTCAAATCCGACGATGCGCGTCCCCAGACCCATCCGGCTCGGGGATTGTCGTTTTAGTCAAAAAAAGCAAGATTCCCCCCTTGATAACACTAATATACATTAGACCACAAATGCAACAACATGGGCAAGACGGGTCTCCACGCCAGGAATTGTGTGCAGGAGAGGGATACATGTTCGAGTACTGGGCGAAGGCAGCTTGCCCGCGGGAGCAGATGGTGCTGTTCCCGAAGTCGCTGGAGCTGATGATTCCGGAGGATCATCAGGTTCGGCTACTGGTTGAGTTGCTTGACCTGTATGACTGGTCAGCATGGGAAGCACGTTATCACGGTCGGATTGGGCAACCGCCGATTCATCCAAAGGTTCTGGCGGGGCTGGTACTGTACGGAATGAAGCAAGCGGTGCGTTCGAGCCGTCTCGCAATGTCGTGAGGATGGCGCAGGAAGCCGGGTTCCTGAAGCTGACGGAGATGTTTTTTGACGGCACGCGAGTGAAGGCGAACAACAGCCGCCACGAGACGTGGACGGCTGAAAAGATCGAGAAGGCGATTGCGGAGCTGGGGAAGGAATTCGACGCGGCGCTGGAAGAGTTCGCTAAAAACGACCAGAGCCGGACGGCGGGGCCACAAGTTTCGGACTTCACATTGCCCCCGAATTTGGCGGACCTCAAGGAGCGCCAGAAGTTGCTGAAGAAGATTCAGCAGAAGGTTCAAGAGGCGGATGCGATTCGCAAGAAAGAAGGGGTACATCGTTCACGCCGAAGTGTTGAACACGGTCCACGAACATGCGAATCGTCGGTCTTGACGCCGTGCGGAGTATAAACGCAACAAACCTCGTCCGACACGCGTCGAACGAGGTTTGCGATTTCGAAGTCACCAGTGTTTCCCTCGATGGGAACATCCTGGCAGCCGGTCCGTCGGCCAACTGATTGTCAGACCCAATTCACGATCAGGCCGACTTCACAGTGGGCTTTGGGTCGGAATTCGGTTCCCCTTCGGGGGTCACCGGGCGGTTGGTTCCCTGGGGTTGGGGCTGCGGTTCGGGGTTCGCCGCGTCGGCCGCGGGGGTGCAGCCTCCCGTGCCACATCCGTCGTTGCAACCCGCCTGGCAAACCGTCTCGGGTACCAGGTAGCAGGTCTCATAAGGAATCTGCCGTTCGACCACACGGGGAACCATTCGGCACACAGTGTACGGAACCTGACGCGGAACGCGTCGGGCGACCCGCCGGGTGACCGTATAAGGTTCCTGACGTGTCTCGTAGTACGGAACTCTGCGGGTCACCGTCTCGCACACCATCCGACAGGTGCGAACGGGAATCTTGCGAACGCATTCTTCCTGAACCATTCGACAGGTCCGCACGGGAACCTGGCGGTTGACCACTTCGTCCACCCAGCGGCAGGTGCGAACGGGAACCGTGCTGACTTGTTCTTCCTGAACAATTCGGCAGGTGCGGACGGGAACGCGGCAGACTTGTTCTTCGGTCACCATTCGGCAGACCTGCACCGGACAAACCTGACGCACGACTTCCGCCTGATACGTGGTCCGCGAGACCTGTCGTTCGACAATGTTTGGGCAGTAGACTGGTTTGTAGGTTGTGATCGCGGGACCAGGAACCATGCAGACCCGCCATCCGCCGCAGGGGTCACACACCATTCGCGGTACCGAGATCCCCGGCCGGCAGACCTTCTGCATCGTCCAGCGACCGCAATCCTGTTGAACGGTTTCGCAGGTAGTGACCGGGCGCATTACGGTATGACAGCGTTCCTGCTGGATCGTTTCCATCACCGGGCGCTGCACGACGCGGCGGACTTCCCGTTCCGACGTTTCGTAAACCGGCCGGGCGACCATCCGACGGCATTCCCGTGTGGAGGTCTCCCAAATCGGCCGACGGACGGTGTAGCTGCAATCGCGATAACTGGTCTCCCAGACGGGGCGATTGACAACGGTCCGCTCTTCGCGTTCGCTGGTCTCGTAGACGGGCCGTTGAACCTGAGATTGAACCTCGCGCTCCATGCGGACACAGACATTGCGGTAACAGGTCGACTGCTGTTCTTCGCAGACGGTGTCATAGACCGTTCGTTCGCAAGCGACTTCCTGGCGGTCGTAGACCACTTCGGACACCGTGCGATAGCAGGTGCGACGCTCGGTGCGATACCGAGTCGTGCAGGGGGTTTGGCAGGCAGCCTGCGGACAACAACTGTAGCACCCACCCCCGCAGTAGCCGTTGGCGGACGCCTCGGAGGCGTACCCGACGCAGGCTGCCGCGAGCGCGAGCAGTGTGATCGAGAATCTCATGGTTGTGACTCCTGGTGAAACATCGAAATCTTGGGCGGGCGAAACTGACGCGCGACCGCTTGCCGTTTTTGCCGATCCGACCCAGACCGCCTGAATTTTCTCAAGTCAGACCGGGGGAAGCAATTCGAAAGTGGAGGAACGAGCCCGATTTTCCACGGACCGTGAACGCTGTAGCGATTACTCTGATAGCTTAGCGCGCAGAATCAACGCAGGCTGGAAGGAGGCTACGGATTCATTCAAGTTTCCGGGCGGAACATCCGGGCGGCGGTATAATCGGTACAATCGGACCATGCAGATCGCGGTCATCCCATCCAGTCGCGGTAAATCTCGCGCACTTCGTCCCCTTCAAGGGTTTCGTGCGCCAGCAAGTTGTCGACGATCGCCGCCAGAGCGGCCCAGTGTTCATCACGGTGCAAGAGGCGATAGAGCTTGAGAGAGGCTTCTTCGAGGTACGCCAGCCGTTGTCGTTCGTCGGGGAGGAAGGTGCCGGCCGACTCCCAGGCGGCGGCCCAGTCGTGAGACCATTCGGCGACCATGCCGGGGTGGTAGGGGTCGCCGGTGTGGATCATCTCGGCGACCGGACCGGCGAGCGAGACAAGGATCGACTTTTCGTGAAACTCCCGCTCGGAGAAACGACTCCGTTTCCAGGCGACTTGGGTATCGCCGTGGCGTTCCGGGCCATCATCCCAGTCAGGGTCGATAGTGATCGACTGCACACGCGCACCGACATAGAGGGCGAGGAAGGCGTGACCGGCTTCGTGGTAGGCGGAGATCTCGGACATGCGGGGGCACCAATGCGGGATTTTGGAGGCGACACTGTAGTGGGGAGTGCCCCTTGAAACCTAGTGGTGAGGGGCTGTGGGTGGGGTTACGCAACCCCTCAGCGACTTGACAGCCGAAATTTCCCCCGATATCCTCTAATAGAGTGACGATAGGTTGGCGTTTGTCCGCACAGCGGGTGCGGCCAGCGCGAGAATTGCCGGGAATTCTGATGTTCAGAATTGTCGGTACGGTCAGGGTCCGCCAGAGCGCGGGACCGGCACACCGAGGACGACCATATGTAGTCGAGATTGAACGGCCTGCGGGCCGCCCAAATCTGGTCGCCAGCGACAGGTGGGAGTACGGAATTTTCCGGATCCCGCGTGCTGGCCAGGCGATCTCTGGCGGAGAGTCGGCGAATTGAACGAGAGAGCCCGACTCCCGCCATTTTTATTGGCGCGAGCCGGCGAAGTAGAAGGATTGATCATGAACGACGGTGAGGTGCTGCGCACAGTCGATGCTATCCATCGCGATAAGAACATCGACAAAGAGATCGTGTTCGAGGTACTCGAACAGGCGATCCTGTCGGCCGCGCGCAAGCACTATGGCGAAGAGATTCCCCTGGAATCAAAAATCGACCGGAACAGTGGCCACACCACCGTCTTTAAAGAGGGCGCTCCGATCGATTCGGAGCAGTTGGGGGAGATTCTCGGGCGGATTTCCGCTCAAAGCGCCAAACAGGTGATGATCCAGAAAATCCGCGAAGCGGAACGGGACGCGCTGTTTGACGAATTCCAGTCCCAGCGCGGCTCGCTGGTGAACGGCACCATCACACGGTTCGAAGGTTCGACCGCCACCGTCAATCTGGGCAAAGTCGAGGGGATTCTACCGAAGAGCGAACAGATTCCGGGCGAATCGTTCCGCGTCAGCGAGCGGGTTCGCGCAGTGGTCCTCGAAGTTCGCAAATCGGGTGCCCGTGTTCGCATCGTCCTGTCACGCGTCCACCCCGACTTGGTCCGCCGGCTGTTCGAGATTGAAATTCCCGAGATCAACGAACGGGTGATCGAAATCCGCTCACTCGCCCGTGAAGCGGGTTATCGCTCGAAGGTCGCCGTCTCGTGCATTGACCAGAAGATCGACGCGGTCGGGGCGTGCGTCGGCGTGCGGGGTTCGCGCATCAAGAACATTGTCGAAGAACTGGCGGGAGAGCGAATCGACATCGTTCGATGGAACGATTCGCTACAGGTTCTCGTGCCCAACGCCCTCCAGCCGGCTGAGGTCGAAGAAGTGATTCTCTGCCCGATGTTGGGGCGGGTGATCGTGCTGGTGAAGGACGATCAACTGTCTTTGGCGATTGGGAAACGGGGTCAGAACGTTCGGCTCGCATCCAAGCTGGTGGGCTGGGACATCGACATCATGACCCGCGAAGAGCTGAACGAAAAGCTCGACAAATCGCTGGAAGCGTTTGGCGCGATTCCGAATGCTCCTCCCGAACTTGCTGAGAATTTGATCGAGCAAGGGTTCTTCACCTACGACGATCTGTCGGTGATTGAGCTGGACCAGTTGGCCGAGCTTTCGGGGCTGTCGGAAGAGGATTGCCAGCCAATTGTCGATTTCGCCGAGATCGAATCGGAACGGTTGGAGCGTGAACAGGCGGATCAGAAGGCGTCGGGACAGACGCCCCCCCGGTCGGCGGCCCGCACTCCTGGTGGCAAGGGGCCGGCAGTCGAAACGGACGAGACGGAGTCAGTCGAAGCGGGTGCCGTCGAAGCGGGACCTGTTGAGGCCGAGTTGCCGGTTGAGGCGGAAGCCGCTCCGGTGGCGGAAGAGGTGTCTGAGGAAGCGGAGGCCCCCCCGGTGGAAGCCGGGTTGGAAGCGGAGGGGGAAGAATCGGCCAGTCACTGAATGCAGGCGGATGAAGCCCCTTGATCCGTGTTTCTGGGATCGGGTTGAGGGGGTCGGCGGAACCAGGAACGAACGACACAACGCACGATTCAGATGCCAGGCTGGCCAGGGTCAACAAACCCGGCCGCCCGAGACGCCCCACTCCACGGAGATATGCTGTTGAAGATTCGGATTTTCACGCTCGCCAAAGAGCTGCAGTTGGACAGCAAAGTCCTCATTGGGTATTGCCAGAAAGTTGGCATTCACCTGAAGGACTCGCCGCTGGCGAGCATATCCGAAGAGGAAAAAGTTCGGGTTCTCGACTTCATGCGGACGCAGGGAGGCGAAGGATCTGAAGCCGCGCGCCCCGCCACCGCTTCCACCCCCACCCGCGAACCAGCCCGCCCGACCGGGACAAAAGTCCCGACGTTGCGCCCCACGGCAAAGGCGGCGGAACGCGAAGCGGAAGTTGAAGCGAAGGGACAGCCGGCGGTGGAAACTCCCGCCGTCACACCCCCGACTGTGCCAACACACGGTGTGTCAGCACACGGTGCGGCCGCTCCGGGTGGGACCGCTCCGGCAGCGACACCGCGACCTATGGAATCCAAGCCCTCTGAGCCGCGCGCGAAGCCGGCCGAGCCGACTGCGATTCCAACCCCCGCGCCGCGGGGACCGAGTCCGTTGCGAGCCCATCGCGAGTCGGCGGTACCAACCGAGCGTGGTGCCGGGCAAACCACCGGTTCGGCGGGAGCGTCGGCACCGGCCAAGAAGGAGTCGTCGGCGAAAGGGACTCCAGACGCTCCGGTGCGACCAGCACCGACGAAACCGTCCGATGTGCCGGTCCGTCCCTCGAAGGTGGTCGCTTCGGGCAAGCCCCCCGTCCTCCGCGCTCCCCCCAAGCCAGCACCCGCCGTGGATTCGACGGCCAAAGGAACTGTCGCCAGACAAGACAGTGAGCCGACGGCGGCGACGACAGCCCCGCAGACGACTCCCGAAGTCTCGACCGTGGGTACTGGTCCCGATACCGCAACCACCGGGGTCGCGACGACGGTGGCGTCTGAAGCGACCGTGGAAACTCGTGATGAGCCAAAGGTCCAGGGGGAATCGCCCGCCGATCAAGAGTCGACAGACGAGACGACGACCGACTCCGCAGAGGAAGTAACGGACGCGGGTGATCAACCCGAAGGGGAACCTGGTTCGGAATCGACCGCAGAAGGTTCAGGGGCCGAAGGAACCGGTAGCGAAGGATCGGGTGGCGACAGCTCAACCGCTGATAAGGGGGCGGTCGCTCCCATGCGGCGGGAAGACTACATCCATGCGTCGGGGGCGTCGCGTCGCGAGATGGTGGCGATTGGCGCAGTCTCCCGGCTGGCCCCGGAAGGGAAAAAGCCCAAGCAGCGTCCGACGTTGACGTTGCCTAAGCTGGCGGCCCCGCCGCCGGCCCCCAAGGCTGCCGCGAGTACGACAGCAGGCTCCTCAGGCCCCGCCCAGAAGCCCGAAATGCGGATTTCTCGCGACATGCTCGAGAAGACCCCGCTGCACGAGCATATCAAGGCACATAACCAGGATAAAAAGAAGAAAGGGGACGACGGTCCCGAAGACTTTTCGGACGATGCGAAGAAGGGTCCCAGCCGAGGGGCGTCGCGTCCCATGGTGGGGGCCGCCACTCCTGTCGCCGACCGCAAAACGCGGGCTCCCAAGCGGGGTCGGGCTCGGGATATGGAAGAAGAGGCGGCCGGTTCGCGGATGCGGCACCACCGCCCGCGCCCGATGCGCCGTGGTCAGAAAGTCGAACTCAAGAGTTCGGCAGAGATCGAATTCCCCATCACGATTCGTGGTCTGTCGGAAGCGATGGGACGGCGTGCCAATGAACTCATCGGAATTCTGATGAAGAAAGGGCAGATGCTGACCATCAACTCCTACCTCGACGAAGAGCAGGCGTTGGAGTTGGCGCTCGACTGCGGCGTCGATCTGCACATCGCCCGAGAGAAAGACGTGGAAGAGGAACTCGAAGAGTCGGCTTCCGACGAAGGGGATTCGGGAAATCGCATTCCCCGCCCCGCCATCGTCACCATTCTCGGCCACGTCGACCATGGAAAGACCACCCTGCTCGACAAGATCCGGTCGGCGAACGTCGCCGCTGGCGAGTTTGGCGGGATTACGCAGCACATCGCGGCGTACCAGGTCGAACATAACGGGAATAAGATCACGTTCCTCGACACCCCCGGTCACGCGGCGTTCGCCGAGATGCGAGCCCGCGGAGCCAACGTCACCGACATCGCCATTCTGGTGGTGGCGGCGAACGACGGGGTGATGCCGCAGACGATCGAGGCGCTGAACCACGCCCGGGCGGCGAATGTGCCGATCATTGTGGCGATGAACAAAGTCGACCTTCCCGATCGCAACGAACAGCGCGTGTTGCAGGATCTGGCGGCGCAAAACCTGCTGGCGGCGGAGTGGGGTGGCGATACCGAAGTGGTTCGTACCTCGGGGTCGACCGGCGAGGGGATTGAAAATCTGCTCGAAACGATTCAGACGATCGCCGAGCTGAACGAATTCTCGGGCAACCCGGACCGCCAGGGTCAGGGTGTCTGCCTCGAAGCATTCCGAGATGAAGGTCGCGGCGTGCTGGTGTGGCTGGTTGTGCAGGACGGCACCCTCAAGAAGGGGGACGTCATCCTGTGCGGCGAGGCGCATGGCCGCATCCGGGCGATGTACGACGACAAAGACCGCGAGGTGGAAACCGCCGGTCCTTCGACACCGGTGAAAGTCGCCGGCCTGGACTTGGTTCCCGGCGCGGGTGACAAGTTCTACACATTGACCGATATCGACGAAGCGCGGCAGATCGCCGAGCTGCGTCAACAGCGCGGCCGCGTCGAGCAACTCGCCCAGAAGGGGCGGGTTCGCACGTTGCAAGAGATTCTCAGCCAGGCCGAGACGGGCGAGGTTCAAGACCTGCCGGTCATCATCAAGGCCGACACCCCAGGTTCGCTCGAAGCGATTCGCAGCGAGATCCTGAAATTCCAGCACCCGGAAGTGCGGGTGAACATTCTGCACGACGGTGTGGGTGGTGTGAACGAAAGCGACATCTACCTGGCGAGCGCGTCGGGTGCGATTGTGCTGGCGTTTCACGTGGTCGCCGAGGATCGGGCCGAGGCGCTCGCGGAGCGCGAAGGGGTCGAGATCCGGCAGTACAACATCATTTACGAAGTCACGGACGACATCAAAAAGGCGATGGAAGGCTTGCTCAAGCCGTCGATCGTCCAGTCGCGCACCGGACGGGCGATTGTGTTGCAGACGTTCGACGTCAGCCGGTTTGGGCGAGTGGCGGGTTGCCGCGTCCTCAACGGCCAGATCGAGCGATCGAATCTGATTCGCATCATCCGCGACCAGCGGATTTTGAACGAGTACAAGATCGCGTCGCTGAAGCGTGGCAAGGACGACGCTCGCGAAGTTCGCGAGGGTCTGGAGTGCGGCATCCGGCTGGATGGCTTCGACGACGTGAAAGAGGGGGACATCTTCGAGGCGATCAAGATCGAGGAGGTCAAACGGACCCTGTGACGCGGATCGTGTGTGTGGCCCGGGTGTGTCGCCCGGCGATTGGTTCCCCTGTCTTTCTGTTCTGGTGATCTCGCATGAGTCGACGTACTGCCAAAGTTGCGGAAGCCGTCCGCGAGATCGTCGCCACGACGATCCTGTTCGGCATGAAGGATCCGCGGGTGAAGAACGTGACGGTTCTGTGGGCCGACGCGGCTCCCGATCTTCGCAGCGTGAAGATCTATCTGTCGGTTCGGGGAGACGCCAAAGAGCAATCGCTGACGATGCACGGGCTGAATTCGGCGCGGGGCTACATTCAAAGCCAGATCGCCGACAAGCTGGAACTGCGTTACACACCAATTCTGCAATTCGTGCTGGATCCCGGCGCGAAGCTGGCGGCGGAGACGTCGGCGATCTTGCGGGAAGCGATGGCGCAGACCGCGCTGACCAAGTCGAGTGAACCCGGCCCCGAGACGGAGGCGGGACTCGAAGCGGAGTTGAACACCGGGTCCACGTCGGGTTCGGAGGGCGCGAGCGAAGAAGAACCGGCGTCGGACGGCGCTGCCGATGAGGAAGTTTCGGAAGACCAGGAAGTCGACGCGACGTCACCTACCGATGAATTGCATTCACCAGAAAATGAAGTCTCCCTCACGAGATCCACTGCGACCTGACAGCGGGTAGGGCGGCTGGAGGGGCTTTTGCAGGCTCGAACCGCCCAAACCGCTGAGGACATGATTTCCGACCCAGGACAGCTATGGTAACCGCACAACGCCCCAAACCCCCCGACAAGCAGGAACTCTGCCGCAAGGTGACGAGTCTGCTGAAAAAGGTCTACCACCCTTCCACGCCCCGGCATGATCTGCCGGTGCTGGAATCGCTGCTGTATGCCGTCTGCCACGAGGACACGACGCCCGAGGCGGCGGAGATCACCTACAAGCGGCTGATGACGACGTTTCCCGATCTGAACGAGGCGCGGGTCAGTTCGATCACCGAACTGCAGGCGGTGTTTCACGATCAGGAAGCGTCGGCGTGGCGGGCGTTGCGGGTAAAAAGCACGCTTCAGTCCACCTTCGACGCGAGCTACACGTTTGAGCTGGAGAGATTGAAGCGCAAGACGGTCGAACTCGCGGTGAAGTTCCGACGCTGTCATGGTTCGCGCAGGGGTGGGCGCTCCAGAACGCGTTGGGGAGCCACGTTCTGCCGATCGACGCGAGAATGCACGCCGCCCTGTTGTGGATTGGGCTGGTGGATCATGACAGCGACCCCGAGCAGGCGTCGGAATCGCTGCGGCCGTATATCCGCAAGGCCGACGCACCGCAGTTTTGTCAGTTGATTCGGTGTCTGGCGCTCGATCCCAAACGGTCGAAGGCCTTCTGGCCGCCGGGCAAATCGGTGGAGCCGTCATACAATCCCGACGAAGGGGTACATCGCTTGGAGGTGCTGCTGACAAAGGGGCTGGCATCGGTGCCCAAGCCCACGTCGGTCAAACCTCCCCCCTCGGCGGCCAAGTTGAAAGCGGACGCGGCCAAGGCGGAGGCGGCCAGGGCCGAAGCGGCGAAGATTGAGGCGGCCAAGGCGGCACCATCGAAAGCCGACTCGCACAAGGCGGCCAAGGCGGAACAACTCGCCAAAGCCGAGAAAGCGAAAGCCGAACAGGCGAAACTGGCCGCCGAGAAGAGTGGCGATTCCAAGTCGGTACCATCCAAGCCGGTGGCGACAAAGCCCGCCGCGGGGAAAGCCGCCCCGGAGAAGAGTTCACCAGAAAAGAGTGTGCCGGCCAAAACGTCGGGAGCGAAATCGCCTCCCGCAAAGCCGGATCCCCACGCGAAGTCGGTCACCTCGAAACCGGGCGCGGGCAAGCCCGAAGCCAAGGGGGATTCGAAGCGCGACGCGAAGGGGGATGGCAAGAAGCGTTCGTGACCCGACCGGTGAACCGCGTCGTGGGGGGGCCACTGTCGCGATGTCGGGATGTGGAATACAATCGGCTTGGATTCCCGCCTGCGGGATGAGCCTTTAGACGAGGTTGGCGAAATGGATCGACGATTCTTGCTGACGACCGCTGGACTGTTCGTGGCGCTGGTTTGTCACGGTGCGACGGTTCGGTTGCTGGCCGACGACGCTCAGGTTCCCGCACCTGCCCCTCCGGCGGCCAAGCCGACGGCGGGCTCGGTTCCCGGACAGGAATCAGAAGACCGTGTCGAACCCTTAAACCCGGTTCGGCCGCGGACCGCCGCCGAGTCGGCCCGGGTCGACGCTCTCAGTTGGTTCGCGACCGGGCGCGTGTTGCAGGGGCGGGGTGAATTGCAGGGGGCGTTCAACGCCTACAAGCGGGCGGTCGAGAAGGATCCCTCCGTTCTGGCGATCTATCGGCAACTCATTCCGCTGGCGCTGCACCTCAATCAACTGGAAGATTCGATTCGCTGGGTGCAGAAGGCGTCGCAACTCGCCCCGAACGATTTCGAATGGCTCGTGCAGTTGGCCGAGTTGCAGGTTCGCTCGGAGGATCTGGGGGGGCGCGATCGACAGCCTCGAACGGGCGATCAAACTGCCGGCGCTCGATCCCAAATCGACTCCTTCCATCGTTCTCAAGAATCAGTTGGGGCAATGGTATTTGGCGCTGCAGCGTTTGAACGACGCGTCGCGCGTGCTGGAACCGGTTTTCGCCGCCGTTCTCGATCCGCAGGAATACAAGCTCACTCCGCAGATTCGCAATCAGATTCTGGCAAACCTGAGTTTTGAGAAGTTCGGAGACATTTTCCTCGAGGGAGACAAGCCCGAGCTGGCGATCAAGGCGTTCACCAAGGCGATTGAAAAGCGGAATGCACGACCGGCGATTTGAGTTTCCAACTGTCGCGGGCGTACCTGAAGAAGGGGGACGCCGAGAAGTCGCTGGTGGAGATGCAGACCTACATCGACGGTCAACGCCAATCGAAACGACAATCGGCGTATGATCTGTTCGCAGACATTCTGAAAACGCTGGGACGATCCGCCGAGCTGCTGCCCCGGTTGGAGAAGGCGGCGGAGAAGGATCCGCGCAACCCGTTTTTGCAGTTGTACATCGCCGACCAGTACGCCGCCGCCGATCGGCTGGAACAGGCCGAAGCACTCTTCAAGAAGACCCTGGCGGTCTCCGCCGACGCCCGTGGCTACGCGGGTCTCGCGGGGGTTTACCGGCGGCAGAATCGGACGCTGGAACTGATCGCAGCGTTGGGGGGTTCCTTTGGTGAGTCGGGAAGCCTGAAGCTGGTCGACCGGGAACTCAGGGCGATTGTTTCCGACAAGGCGCTGTTGAATTCGGTGTTGCAGGCGGGGCGCGACCAGGCGCAGAAGGATCCCGGGAAATTGAAGTACCCGGCTTGCTACGTGCTGGCGCATCTGGCCACCGAAGGCAGACAGACCGATATCGCGGTGGAGTTCTATCGGTTTCTGTTGCGGATTCGGGGGGATCGTCGCCCCGCGTTGTATGAAGAGTTGGGGCAGCACCTGATCAATGTCCGAAGATTCGACCAGGCGGCCGACCTCTACAAAGAGGCTTACGAATCTGCGGGGACTCCCAACGAGAGGCCTCAGTTCTTGAATTCCCGCGCCTACGCGCTGGCCTTGGGGGGACACGCCGACGAGGCGCTGTCGATCGTGAGGTCGCTGATTGGCTCGGATGAAAAGAACGCATTTTATCTGTTCCGCGAGGCGTGGATTCTGGGACATGCCCGGCGGTTCGACGAATCGATTCGGGCATACGAGAAACTCCTGGCCGACTTCTCGGATCGACCGCAACTGGTGCGTATCGTTCGCTCGGGGCTCTCCAACGTCTACGTGGCGAAGGGGGACATCCTGAAGGGAGAGCAGATTCTCGAAGAGGTTTTCCGGGAAAGTCCCGAAGACATCTCGGTCAACAACGACTTGGGGTATCTGTATGCCGACCAGGGGAAGAACCTGGAACAGGCCGAGAAGATGTTGCGGAAGGCGGTTGAGGCCGAGCCGGAAAACGGAGCGTATCTCGACAGCCTGGGCTGGGTGCTGTTCCGGCTGGGAAACTGTTCCGGCTGGGAAAAGCCGAGGAAGCGTTGCCGCTGATCCAGAGCGCGGTTGAAAAAGGACAAGGTGCCGGAGACGAAACTCTGCTGGAGCATCTGGGTGATGTTCTCGATCGCCTGGGCCGTTCGGCCGAAGCGATTGACGCCTGGAAGAAGGCGGTCGAGATGGGGAAGAAGTCCCCGTATCCCGATACGGCACAAGTGGAGCGAACCGAACAAAAGGTGAAGGCACGAGAAATGGATGGGGGGAAGATTCCTCCTGTCGATCCCGAGGCCCCGTGACAGGTGATTGGGAGACACCGTGTTGTCTCCGCCCCCCAGCCGACAGCGGCTGGATTCGTGCCGGGTGTGGTGCCCGGCGGTGCATCGTAGAAGCGACGCCATCGTGGATGGCGCAAGATTGATCAGGACGTGATATGGCCGGCCATTCCCATTCCGCGAACATCGCGATCAGGAAAGGGGCGCGCGACAAAAAGCGTGGAGCGTTGTTCGGTAAACTGAGCCGGGCGATCATGGTCGCGGCCCGACATGGTGGCGGTGACCCCTCGGCGAACCTGAAGCTGCGCTACGCCATCGATAAGGCGCGCGAAAACAGCATGCCGAAGGAAAACATCGAGCGGGCCGTCAAGAAAGGGTGCGGCGAACTCGAGGGGGAAGATCTCGCCGAACTGGTCTACGAAGGCTACGGACCCGCGGGGGTCGCGGTGATGTGCGATATTCTCACCGAGAACCGCAATCGGACCGCGGGCGAAGTGCGTAAGATCTTTGAACTCAACGGGGGCAACCTGGGGGCGACCAATTGCGTCGCCTGGATGTTCGAACGGAAGGGGCTGTTTCTGGTTCCCGCGAAGAACGTCGAAGAAGACCGGCTGATCGATGTGGCCCTGCAGGCGGGAGCGGACGACGTCAAACTGTCTGGGGAGACGTTTGAAGTGCTGTGCGACCCGGCGGCGTTTGACGCGGTGAAGCAGGCACTGGAGGGAGCCAAGATTCCGACCGAGCGGGGCGAGATTTCGCGACTCCCGGGCAATCCGGTCGATCTCGACGTCGAACAAGCCCGGCAGGTGCTGACCTTGATCTCAGAACTGGAAGATCACGAAGACGTGCAAAGCGTCACCGCGAACTACAGCATTCCCGACGAGTTGGTCGAAGCGGTCTCGGCGGCTCTCGGGTAGCGCGGAATGATCGAATTTCACTGCCCCGCCTGTGGCAAACTGCTGCGAACCACCGAGGACAAGGTCGGGCTGACCGCTCCCTGTACGGGTTGCGAGGCGCCCGTCATCGTTCCTGCCGAGAGCGAGCGCCGGACGAGTGGTAGCGGAGGGCGGGTTCGGGATTCGGACGGAGGGGCGACGCGTCCCTGTCCAATGTGTGGCGAACAGATCCGGGCGACGGCGTCGAAGTGCCGATTTTGCGGCGAAAACCTGGAAAGAGATGACAATTCCGATTCGCTGCAGGAGCCGCATCGGGGCACGCTGATTCTGGCGTTGTCGATTGGCGGGTTGTTCACCTGCATGGGGGGACCGTGTGGAATCATTGGATTGGTCCTGAGTATTCTGGTTTTGGTATTTGCCGGTCAAGATTTGCGCGCGATGGACGAAGGACGTATGGATCCAACCGGCCGGGGACTGACCCAGGCGGGGAGGATCATCGCGTGGATTCAGATCGCCCTCATCGCCGCCCTGATTGTGTTCTACCTTGGACTGTTCATCATCGCGATTGTCGGTCAGAACGGGAACATGGGCTGAGCTGGCATGGCACAATGGTCGAGTCGACGTGTTCAAAATGCGGCGGACCACTTGCGCGGGAGGATGGCCGTTGTTGGACCTGTGGAAAGGGGGCGACCGGTCAGAATCGGGCGGCCGGGTCGCGCGCGGGGGAGGGGGCCTTGGTTCCACACCGCGCGGTGAAGCTGCTCGCATATTCGGCGTTGAGCTACGTGATTTGTTTCGGATTCGCGGTCGCCGCCCTGATGATGGCGAAACACGATTTGCGAGAGATGGACGCCGGGCGGATGGATCCGACGGGACGAAACCAGACCGAAGCGGCACGGGTCATGGCGATTGCGAACCTGTGGTTGCATGTCGTCGTGGGGGTGTTGATCGTACTCGGGACAGGTTTGGTTCTCGTGTACGAATTTTATCGCTAGGATTCGGAGCCGGTCGTCGACGTGACGCGGCTCTGGATAGATTGAATCAAACGTCCCCTCTCTGGGTGGATTGTCGTGGCCATTGAATTTGACTGCCCGCATTGTGGCAAGACGCTGAAGACTGCGGACGAAAAAGCGGGAGTTCAGGCGAAGTGCCCTGGATGTTCCGAGGTGATCACCGTTCCTGGCACACCTCCCGCCCCCAAGGTCTCGCGTACAACCGAACCCCCGACGCGTCCCGTCGATCGTGATGGCGACGAAAGGGACGCCCCGGTTCGTGACGAGCCTGCGGGAGAGTTCAAGACCTGCCCGATGTGCGGGGAGAAGATTCGGGCCCAGGCGGCGAAGTGTCGGCACTGTGGCGAAGAACTGAGAGGGGCGAAGAAGCGCGAATTCCAGCCGACGAGGGTCGAAATCGGCCCGATTTTCAACGAGAGCTGGGAGATCTTCCAGAAAAATGTCGGTCCCTGTGTGTTGCTCACACTGGTCTCGGGAGGCATCTGGCTGGTCACCCAGATTCCCGGGCAGATTCTGCAAGCGGGCGTCAATCAGGGGGGGTTGGACCCTGCAATCGCTTTCGTTGGGCTGATGGGGGTGTGGGTGCTGCAATTGGTGACCACCTTCCTCATTTCGGCGGGGCAGGCGATCTGTTTCCTCAAGATGGCGCGGGGTGAGGAAGTTCAGGTGGGCGACTTGTTTCAAGGGGGAAAGTTCTTTCTCCGGTCGGCGGGTTCCACCATTGTCTATGAGATTCTGAAAGCGTTCGGTCTGGTGTTGTGTATCGTCCCGGGCGTTTTCGTGATGCTGGTCTTCTGGCCCTACATGTTTGTGATCGTCGATCGAGACGAGGGGGCGATGGAATCACTGGGAACCGCCCGCGGTCTCACCCAGGAAAACCTCGCGACCGGATTCCTGATGGGGCTGTTGTTCTTCGGCCTCAATCTCGCGGGCGCAGTGGTGTGCCTGGTGGGGTTGTTGTTCTCCATGCCGCTCACACTGTTAATGACGGCGGTCGCTTACTTGAAGATGAGCGGTCAGACGACCGCCGGAGATTCGCAATGAGTATCCAATTCCACTGCCCGAGCTGCGACAAGTTGCTGACCACCAGCGACGACAAAGCCGGGGCGCGCGCCAAATGCCCCGGCTGTTCGGAATACGTGACCGTCCCGGCGGCGGGCGGTCCCGCCAGGGAACCGGTGGCTCCGGAACCGCCGGTTGTCGCGCCACCACGATCTGCGCCCATTCGGTCGGGGGCATCCAGCGCGGGGACTTCCAGCGCGGGGGGAGCCAGTTCCAGCGATGGGGAGCGCAAACCGTGCCCGATGTGCGGCGAGAGCATTCTCGCTTTGGCGACCAAGTGCCGTTATTGCGGCGAAGTCCTGACCGACGTCGTCGAAGCCGGAGAGGGGGGATTCGATCCGACGCCGGTGGAAGTGGGAGAGATCTTCAACCCGTCGTGGGAGATTTTTAAAGGCAACGTTGGGATGGGGGTCGGTATCAGCCTTGTATCGATGCTGATCCCCGCCCTGTTGTGTGGACTCCCGATGTTCATCCTGGCCATTCTCGTGGACGAACACGCGATTCCCGAAGAGGTCATGGTGATCACGATGATCCCGCTGGTCCTGGTCGGGATGGTACTGGGATTGTTCCTGACGCTCGGCCAGACGCGGGCGTTTTTACAAATGGCACGCGGCCAACAGGTTCAGGTGTCCGACCTTTTCAAGGGGGGGCGGTACATGCTCCCTGCGCTGGGTGCGTCGCTGGTGTTTGGCCTGATGTATCTGTTCGGCCTGGCGATGTGCTACATCCCCGGCATTTTCGTCCTGCTGATTTTCTGGCCCTTCCTGCACTTGATTGTGGATGACCAGGCGGGAGCAATGGAGTCGCTGTCGAAGGCCCGGGCGATGACGACCGGCAACCTGGGGACGACCTTCATACTCGGACTCATCGCGTACGGCCTGGTTCTGGTGGGTGAGTTGGCCTGTGGGGTGGGGGTGTTTGTTGCCCTGCCGCTTGTTTCGCTGATGTTCGCGGTTGCTTACCTGAAGATGAGCGGCCAGCGGACCGCGAAGGGTTAGAACCTGGCAAAAATCAATTTCGTGGTTTTTGAAATCCTTCGGACAAACCGAATCACCCGAGATCTTAGTCTTCCCGCACACACGGCCGCAGCAATGTCAGCCGCAGGCTCAATGACTCCCGGGTTGTCGGCTTCTCTGCGGATTC
>JAPLOC010001168.1 GCA_026692825.1 Planctomycetota bacterium
ATGTTCGCTTTCGCTTCTCCCAGTGACGATTGTCTTCGGTGAGTTACCGACGCCGCAATGTTCCGGAGCGAATCGATGGAATTCCTCCAAGAGTCGACCAACGGAAGATGCCTTGGAATTCATGGAACGCTCTGGCAATCCCTCAAAACCTATCTGGACCTGCCAACGGTATCCACTTACCGAAACCAATCCGGCGGCCCCTGAATTGACAGAACTGGTGCCAACGAGCGATATACTGCCGACATCATGACACTTCGCATCCTGCAACTGACCGACTGTCACCTGTTCGTCGACCCTAAGGCGGAACTCAAGGAGATCTGCACGCGGGATCGACTGGAACGTGTGCTTGCCACCCTGCCGCCGGAATTCGATCGGGTCGATCGGCTGATCATCACGGGCGATCTCACGCACGACGATCTCCCCGAGACCTACGGGGCTGTCCGGACTCTGTTCGACTCCTGGTGGCCGCGGGTTCGGCTTGTACCGGGCAACCACGATGTGCGCGACGGCCTGTGCCTGCACTGCGGCGACCGGGTCGAGCGGGTCGGTGAGCGGATTGTGTTTCGCGAGACGCTGGGAAGTTGGAAATTGATCGGGCTCGATTCCCATTGGCCCGGCGAGGTGCGCGGGGAACTGGGGACCACCCAGTTGGAATGGCTTGATGGAGAGTTATCGGCCGGGGCTTCGACGCCAACGGCGCTGTTTCTGCATCACCCCCCGATACTGGCTGGGAGTTCCTGGATGAACGAAGTCGGACTGGTCGATCGCGAGGCGTTCTGGAGCGTGATCGAACGCCATCCGCAGGTTCGCGTGATCTGTGCTGGGCATGTGCATCACGAACTGACCACCTATCGTCGCGGAGTTCTGGTGTTGACCACTCCGTCGACCGGTGTGCAATTCGTGCCCGAATCGGAACAGTTTCAGATCGACGTCGCCGAACCGGGATATCGAATTCTTGAGCTGGAAGATGACGGGGCCGTCAGAACGCGCGTGGTTCGAGTTCCATTGGATTCGTAGCCCGCCGCGAATTCGCGCGATCTGTCGTGGTTCGCAGCCGCGACGCATCTTGAGCCGGTCCCTCGAAGCGATCTGCCCGAGTTGTTAAAGTCATGGCGCGGGAAACTCCACCGCGAGTACGCCGTGAGTGACTCGAGAAAACGAATACCACGCCGGTCGCACCGCGCCGGCCGCCAGAAAGTCGCATGAACGAATCCGCAGAGTCCGCATCCTCACCTGTTCCGTCCGCGGAGACGACCCCCGCTTCCCCCGTGAGTTCCGGTCCGGTCCTGTCCGCCGTCGAAGCGGCTGGCCAAACCGGGAAATTGTCTCCGGGAGCGGTTCGCAATCTCAGTCGCTGGCTCACCGAGTCGGGGTTCGCCAACTACGTCCCCCAAATCGCCAGTCTGGTCGACGCGGGACGGTTCGAGGAGTTGGAATCGCTGTTCTGGGAGGTTCTGCCGTTCGGCACGGGAGGTCGCCGCGGCCTGATGGCCGACCTTGGTTCCGCCACGATGAACGCCCGCACGGTCGCCGAGTCGGCGAGCGGAATCGCGACGTACCTGAAATCCGTCAAAGGAACGACCGGCGGCCGCGCTGTCATCGCGCACGATACCCGCTTGCGGTCGCGGGAATTCGCCGAGCTGTCGGCCCGCGTTTTCGCGGCAGCGGGTCTGAAGGTCTTTCTGTTCGATTCGTTCCGTTCGACCCCCGAACTCTCGTTCGCGGTCCGGCATCTCAAATGCGATGTCGGCGTGATGATCTCGGCGTCACACAACCCGCCGTCTGACAACGGCGTGAAGGCGTACTGGTCGAACGGTGCGCAAGTACTGCCTCCGCACGACAAGGGTATCATCGATTGCGTCTACCAGACGAATGAAATTCCGCTGGTCGACCTCGCGGCGGCGGTCGAATCAGGTCAGATCGAGTTGATCGGCGACGATGTCGACGATTCGTTCATTCGGGCGGTGCGCATTCTGAGTCTCTCGTCGGCTCGAAGCTTGAGCGTGATCTACACGCCCCTGCATGGCGTCGGAGAGACCTCGGTCTACCGGGTTCTGGAGGACGCTGGTTTTGAGAATGTGCAGATCTTCGAACCGCAGCGCGCACCCGATGGAAACTTCCCCAACGTGCCGAAACAGCTTCCCAACCCGGAGTTGACCGCGGTGTTTGGCCCGCCGATTGAGGCGGCCAAAGCGGCTTCCGCCGACTTGGTTTTGGCGAGCGACCCCGACGCCGACCGTTTGGGGGCTGCCGTTCGTGACGGGCAGGGGAACTATGTGACGATCTCGGGAAACCGGATCGGCGTGCTGCTGGTCGATTACGTGCTGCGCAAGCGCAAGGCGGTGGGGACATTGGGCAAAGGGAACTTCGTCGTCGAGACGATGGTGACCACGCCGTTGATCACCGCGATCGCCAACACCTACAAAGTACGGGTCTACAACGACTTGCTCGTCGGTTTCAAATACATCGCCCAGGTGGTCGACCGGGAAGGGGCCGAGCGGTTTCTGCTGGGGTGTGAAGAATCCCTGGGGTATCTCGCCGGCGGATACGCACGCGACAAAGACGCCTCGATCGCGGCGTTGTATCTGTGTGAGTGCGCGGCCGAGCTGAAACGCCAGGGAAAAACCCTGCTCGACCGGCTCGATGAACTGTTCATCGAGTACGGCTATCACACCGAATCGCAACGATCGGAAACCGCCAAGGGGGCGCAGGGGCGGGCGATGGTCGAACAGTTGTTGAAGGCGTTCGCCGAGAAGCCGCCTGTGGAACTGGCGGGAGTGAAGCTGGGGCGGGTTCGCGACTACGCGAAACACCAGATCCGGCGACTTCCCGAGAATACCTGGCAAGCGGATCTTCCGAGTCCGTCGGGCGACCTGGTGTTTTTCGAATCGGTTCCCGGCGACTTCGAGATCAGCTTCGCGGTGCGCCCCTCGGGAACTGAGCCGAAGATCAAGTTTTACTTTTTCGCGAAAAAGAAACTCGCCAGTCCCGAATTGCTTCCCACGGCGAAAGCTCAGGCTGACGCCAAGCTGCACGCCGTCGAAGAGGCGCTGTCGGCGTGGGTCAAAGGTGTGTGGGGACAGGGGTAGAGTCGAGCCGGTCGCGAAATCCCGACCCGCGAGATATCCCGTCCGATTCGGATTGTCGGAACGATTTCGCTTTTCGCGCAGGTTTTCAGCATGTTCCGCTCACTCGTTCCCTACCTGCAATTGTGTCGGTTCGCCGCTGTGTTCACTGCGGTCTCAGACATCTGTGCCGGCCTGGCGCTGACGGGACAGCTCACGCCGTGGTCGTGGGCGAATCTCTGGTTGATCTGCGCATCGGCGGGGCTGTATCTGTCGGGAATGGTCTTCAATGACTATTTCGATCGGCGGATTGACGCGGTGGAGCGACCCAAGCGGCCGATTCCCTCGGGTCGGGTGAGTGCGCTGTCCGCCGCCCGGGTGGGGGTGACGTTGCTGATCGCCGGGCTGGTATTCGCTTGTGTGGCGGCCTTTCAATCGGGCCGGACCGAGCAACCGGTGGTGGTCGCGGTTTTGCTGGCCGGGGCGATTCTGGCCTATGACGGTGGTGGAAAGGGAACTGCGTTCGGTCCCGTGATCATGGGATCGTGCCGATTTTTGAATCTTCTGCTGGGGGCGAGTCTCGCGCTTCCGGTCGTAAATGCGGCAGGAGTCGCGCCGACAAATTTCGGCGCGGTCTGGCAGAATCCGCAGTTGTTCGTCGCGGGCGCGCTGTGGGTCTACATCTCGGGAGTGACGCTGTTCGCGAAGAACGAGGCGGGGGCGAGCCGGCGCGGCGAACTCGCGTCGGCGATCGGCGTGATCAACGCGGGGTTGTTGCTGCTGGGGCTGTACTGCTGGTTCCACTCCGATCCATGGAATCGGGGAGGGAGGGCGGTGCTGGCGTTGGGAATGATCGCGCTCGTGATCAATCGGGCGGCGGTATCCGCCTGGAGAGATCCGCGCCCGATGCGTGTGCAGTTTGGAGTGCGGACGATGCTCTCGTGGCTGATCCTACTGGACGCGGTGCTGGTGTTTCATACGCATCCCAATGCCTGGGTCGCGATCGCCGTCGCGTTGTTGATATTGCCGGCGAAGTGGATTGGTAAGTCGCTGGCGATCACATAAGCGGGGATGATTGGGCAAATATCCGCAAATAATTCCTATTTACTTAATTTCGGACCAGGAATAGAGTTCCACCAGAGTTGAACAAAACAAGTCCGACGCGTTTTACGGCGCGTGACGGCGGTGCTGGTCGGCGTGTTCGAACACCCGCTGTGCTGGAGATTGTTCTCGCGTGTTCAATGCGACAACCGACGCCCGTTCCTGCAGGGAGCGACGGTGCTGTGTGGTGGTTCGCGATGCGCCTTCATGCCCCCCTACCCAGGAGACGTTGTATGGTCCGCTTGTGTCTGAAGTCGGTGTTGGGATTGCTGGTCGCATTGGGTCTGACTTCGTCGGCGGGGGCCGGGCCAGTCAATCTCATTTCGAATGGTGACTTTGAGTCCGGGAATACGCTGTTCGCCTCGGACTACAATTTCTCGCCGGCTTCGAATCCGACAGAGCGGCAATACGCCGTCCTGACGAATCCCTTCCCGTGGAATCCGAACTTCATCAGCACCGGGGACCACACCACCGGTAGCGGCCAGATGTTCGTGGGAAATGGCTCCGGTAACACGTCCGACAAGGTGTGGTACACGAATAGTGTCGCCGTCTCCACGAACACCGATTACTACTTTGAAGCCTTCGTGATGAATGTCGACGACACGACCAAATATCCTCCCGGGGCCAACCCTCAGACGTTTTCCATCCTGTCGTTTTATGCGAACGGAATGCTGCTGGGGACGCGCACAACGAACAATTTGGGAATCTGGGAGGGGTTGAGCACCACTTGGAATTCCGTGGCTTCAACCACCGTGGATTTGGTACTCATGAATGCCAACGACTACGTGGAGGGGAATGACTTCGCAATCGACGACATCTATCTCGGAGTGACTTCGACAGTGCCAGCAACACCCGAACCCTCGACGATGGTTCTGGCGCTGCTTGGTGGAGTCGGCGCAGTGCTGGCTCGTCGTCGACGATCCAAGGTGTGAGTCACGGTCTCCCCGGTTAACAGGTACGAACCACCGGAAACACACGCCCGGACGAGTGACTGAATTAAAACAGTTGTTCGTTGTCCGGGCGTTCTGTTTTTGAAAACCGGTCTGGGCGCATTCGCGGAAATCTGTAGACTGCTCATCCTTCCCTCAATGTGTCGTGCCCCGCGTGCGACATCCCTTCGCGATCGACACTCTCCGTTCCCACCTGTCGACTTTCCCTTCCGCTGCCGTTTCATTCGCTGGCCATCGTTCGCTTGCGCGTCGCGCGAGACGAACCCGTGCCGAGGTCTCGCCATGCGCCCCATTCTCCGCTGTTCGCTTTTGATTCTCGCAGGTTCCCTTTCGGGTTGTGGCCTCGCCCAGATGGGGCACGACACGGCCCGGATGTTCACACCCAGCACGGGTGACTATGGCGACGGCGATATCCATGACGGGAAATCAGTCGACGAATGGAGCGTGGCGGGGAGCGAGGCGCGGGGCGATAAGCCGATCGATCGCGAATCCGACGCACTCACGAAATATGTTTCCAGCGACAAGGCGCGACGGATCGCTCGGAATCTGGGAACAGACTCGCCGTGATGCGGCGATCGGGATCGCAGGAATGCCGACAACCGCCCTTCAGGCTGGCTTGTTGAGTTCCGCGAGAAACTCCCCCAGCTCCTCCGTGAATTGCGTTGCCTTTGTGAACGTCAACATCACGAGATCGTACTGGCCGGACACGCGGAGGGTGAATCGCGTCGCTCCCAGGTTCGTGAAGCGTCCCAAGGTGACCTTTCCAATCGGAATGACGAATTGCAGGTCGACGCTGGCGGCTCGCTTGGTGTAAAGACGTGCGACGATGCCGGAGCGCAGCGTGTACACCACGTCGTCCCTCCCAGACCAGTTGACTTCGGCTTCGGGATAGACCGCGTCCAGAATCTCTAACAACTCGGTCAGCAGCTCGGGTTTCCAGGCGATTTTGGCCTTGGGAGGAAACCCCTTTTGCATGGTATGCCAGCGCCGTCCCAGTTGCGCCCAAGGGGTTTGTTCGTCCCGGTCGGCCACGACTCGGGGCTTCTTGAAGAGCCCCAGTCGGGCCTGAATCGCCTTTTCGAGAAAGCTGGCGAACGCCGGGGTGTCGATCTCTTTCAGCCAATGCACCGTGATTGTGACTTCCTGCAACCCGGATTCGGTGTTGTTGATCCGCACGCGGTCGGCTCGACCGTAGACCGGAACCTCATCAATGTCGTCGAAGGATTTGAGCGCCAGTTCGCGCGCCAGCGTCTCCTCCTGAAACGTCTTCCGGGGAACACGGAATTTCAAGGTGAGAATCCATTCGTCTCCGGTCAACGCATGCAAAAACCACGTGCCATCGACCACCGTCGGCGTAACCTCGATCACGCTCCGTTCGTTCCAGTCGATCTGCAGTCCCGCGACCGCTTCGACTTTCTCCATGACAGATTCCAACGCCGCCCCCTCCCACCGGCACGGTTTGCCGGTATGGGAAAGTCGGGTTTCCAGATGCCACACTCGGCCATCCGCCTGCCATGGCATCTTGGTGGTCTTGCCGACTTGTTCAATCTCCAGGTCGCCACTGCGCTTCTGGGCGGCCTCTTTCGTGTCGAACAGCTCCAGTTCGGCCCGGGTGTCGTTCTTGAGTAATGGAGCAAGCAGTTCGCCCGTGTAGGAATGCCGTGACCAACGCGACAGGTCCACGACTTCTTCGGGTGTCCCCTCCGCGACAATCCAACCGCCGTCAACTCCCGCCTCGGGTCCGAGATCAATGATCCAGTCCGCAGTCTTGATCACATCCAGGTTGTGTTCGATCACCACAACCGTATTGCCGAGTTCGACCAGACTGTGCAGAACTTTGAGCAACTTGCGGATGTCGTCGAAATGCAGACCGGTGGTCGGTTCATCGAGAATGTACAACGTGCGCCCGGTCTGGGGGCGGGCGAGTTCGGCAGCCAGCTTCACACGTTGCGCTTCCCCTCCCGAGAGTGTCGCCGCCGACTGTCCCAAGGTCAGGTAATCGAGTCCGACGGCACACAGCGTCGCCAGAATGGCCCGGATCTTGGGGATATTCTCGAACAGCTCGCGGGCTTGGCCGATCGACATTTCGAGAACGTCCGCGATCGATTTTCCGTGGTACAACACCGTCAGCGTCTCGGCGTTGAACCGTCTCCCCTTGCACTCTTCGCAGGTGACCCAGACGTCAGGCAAAAAGTGCATCTCGATCTTTTTCTGGCCATTCCCCTCGCACGCTTCACAACGCCCCCCCGGGCGGTTGAAACTGAATCGTCCCGGACGAAACCCCCGCATTTTCGCATCGGGGAGTCGAGTGAACAACTCGCGAATGAGTTCGAACACACCGGTGTAGGTGGCGGGGTTCGAGGCGGGCGTTGTCCCCAGCGGCTGCTGATCGACAACGATGATTTTGTTGACCCGCTCCAGTCCCTTGATCTCGCGATGCTTTCCGGGGGTCTCACGAGAACCGTGCAATCTCCGGGCCACGGCCCGGGCCAGTGTGTCTTCGACCAAGGAACTCTTGCCCGAACCGGAGACTCCCGTCACGCACGTGAGTGTCCCCAGCGGGATTCTCAGATGCGCGTCACGCAAATTGTGATGGATGGCCCCCAGCACCTCGAGCCAGCCGCCCCCGGGTGCGACCGATTTTGACAGCGACTTCCCCAGCGGACTCTTCCGGGGGGCGTTTCCCCGACGTGCGGCCCCCCCGGACTGCGCGGGAGTGGAGGGTTTCGTCGTGTCAGTCGCCGGGGCAGTGTTCGGAAAATCGATGGCGATCGCCCCCGCGGGCATCCGGCGTTTCAACGGAATTGCGATCTGTTCCCGTCCCGAAAGGAAGCCCCCAGTCAGAGACGCGGGGAGCTTTCGCACCTCACGCGGCGTCCCTTCCCCGACGATCGTCCCGCCGAACCGACCCGCGCCGGGACCAAAGTCATACAGCCGATCCGCCGCGTCGAGTACTTCGCGATCATGCTCGACCAGCACCAGCGTGTTCCCCAGATCCCGCAGTTGCTTGAGCGCCTTGAGCAACCGCCCATTGTCGCGCGGATGCAGACCGATCGTCGGTTCATCCAGCACATACAAAACCCCCGTCAACGACCGACCGACTTGGCCCGCCAACCGGATTCGCTGACTTTCGCCCCCCGAAAGCGTGGGCATCGTGCGCGACAGCGTCAGGTAATGCAGTCCGACATCCACCAGAAACCCCATCCGCGCGGTCACTTCACGCAATAGGTCACCCGCCACTTTTTTCTCAGCGGGTTTCAGTTTGACCCCCTTGAGGTACGTCAGACATTCTCCCAGAGGGAGTTCGCACAATTCCTGCAACGTCCGATCGGTGAACCGGACCGCAGCCGCGTCGGAGCGCAGTCGGCTCCCCTGGCACGTCGGACAGGGAACCTCCCCCACAAGCGACGCCAGACTCTGTCCGAACGCGTAACTCATCCGCCCCAAATCGTCGAGCGCGGGGTACAGTCCCTTGTATTGCATTCGGAATGTCACTCCAGAACCGTCCTCCCCCTCGGGACCGACTTCGATCCATCGATCACCACAGCCAAACAGAATGATCCGTTTGTGACGCGCATCGAGCCGATCGAAGGGCACATCGAGCGGAAGGCCGGTCTGTCGCGAGATGGCGGCGAGAAACCGGGCGAACAGCGGATTCGTCCGCGGATCGGGCCATGCGGTGACCACCCCTTCCGACAAAGTGCGATGGGAATCGCCGATGAGAGCCGACATG
>JAPLOC010001169.1 GCA_026692825.1 Planctomycetota bacterium
CAACTCATTTTGTTGATCCGCATGGGTTGACCGAAGACGACGACTGTTGTGTTTGGATAACAATTATTATTAAGGTGCCCGGCGCAGGGGATCCGGACAAGTTGGGACGTCTAGGATTGTCGGGGCATACCGGAATCGCAGTTGGATCGGGCTGCAACGAGGACTACGATCCCGATGCAACGGACTTCTTTGACTTTGGTCCAGCGACGGTAAAAGGCGCGTCTGGTCCGTTTGAGACTGGGGCACCGTGGTGGGATAGGAAAGACGTGCCTATAAAAAATTCAAACGGCCAAATAATCCGTATCAAAAAAGGTGCCCCTGAGGGTCCCGGGTCAAACTTGAATGACATCCTAGCAAACCTCGACGTCCTCCGTGATGGACTTGAAGTATGGGAGGTGCGGTTTCAAGTCAAGAAAGCGCAGGCTGACCGAGTGAAAGGTTTCTGGCAACATATATACAAGACACCTCCCATGTATTCACTCCCAGGATTTCAATGCACCAGCTCAGTACGTACTAGTCTCCAGATTTCCGGCCTGTGGTACGACGAACACTTCAACAAACATATTGGCTCGCCCCTCGCAAGCGTCAGTGCAATGCTGAATGTTGGGCCACTTTCTCCGCAAGATTTTCTAAAGAAAATCGAAAAGAATGTGCGAAACACATGTGGACCTGACGCGGGGGAGCCTGCAACACTCACCAAGATTCGAGATGCCGGAGAGAACAATGACAATTAATACAAGGCGTCCGAGTCTTCGTAATTCTGACTGCAAGCAGTTGACAATAATCGCCTCGGTTTTCGTTTGGCTGGCAATTGTTGCGCGGTTCACAACTGCCAGTGAAGACTATTTTGAGTCTGTCCCATTTAAAGGAATTGTAGCAGCAAGTTTTCGGTCTGCGAAAACGCCGATATTGTCTATAAGCTGGCGGCCGAATGGAAGTTCGTTTGCAGTAACTCCGAAATCAGCTAAGGTTGTTGATATTTGGCTAGTCAATACATCGGGCAAAAACAAGAAACTCCAGATTTCATTGCAATGCACGGTCCAGCGAAACGGAATGACTCCGATGTGTATGGCATGGTCCCCGGACGGATCAGTTTTGGCAGTTGGATTTGCAAACGGTAACCACGGGTCGCTATCGGTCTTCCGGATTCCAGATGATTCAAGGTTGGCCAAGTCGGAATTCCATTCCCGAGACATCGTACCATACTGGAGCGCCAACGACTTTTTGCATCCGATTCATAGCTTAGGATTCATGAGCGACGTCGTGCTATTGACACCAGATCGAGACGGTAATTCAAAAACTGTTAATCTGTGGAAAGTTGGTCACAGTCAGTCGCAAAATGTACATCCTTGGGACTCGGCCAAGAAACGAGAATTTTCCGTGACTAATGGCCAAGTCGTTAGCATTGATGAGCAGCGTGTAATACTATACCAAACGCGTGACGCCGAATTTGTTGAAACCTGGAGAAGTCCTTCACCTGGGTTAACGCGTTGCGCGATTTCTAACGATGGCCGTTATGTCATGGCCAGTTCCGCATTTCTAGGAAATCGTGATGATCTGGATAGTGGTGCCTTAACGGCCCATTGCTGGGATACGACGACTCCTTCGGCAAAACCAATTGCACTGGACTTTCGCAATCCGCTATCGGTGGTTGCTCGCCGCCAAGAGATTCAGTGCCTGGCATTTGGTCCGTCCAGTCTGTGCTTTGTAGGCACCCGTCCGTTTTTTTCGAAAGTCCGTGCTCAAGGTGCTGTTACAATGTTTGATTTGAAGGAGAGAGAACGGTCGTCGATCGCGGTGCGAACCGATGTGACCGTGATCGCAGTGAATGAGGATGCAGTTGTGGTTGGGCACGATGACGGCTATATTTCATATTTAGATATCTCACTCACCACTGAAGAAGAAGCGGGCCACCCAAAGAATATGAAGGAATAAGCGAACTGTCGATCCGGGGGCCGTTTTCGTCAAGGAACTCGAACTTATTAACACTACAGCGCACTTGTCGTATCTATCCAGGGTCACATGGGCGCATTCCCATTTTGCCTCGGCAAAATGGGAATGCTCCCACTTTAGGTGTCGCGCTGAGTCAGGAACGAATTGGATAAGAGTGGGGCGATGACATTTCCGGTGCGTTGTTGTCTTATCGTATAATTCGTCGTGAAGGGGATCGCTATTCTTTGACATTGTAATGAGGGCTTTTGGCTTTTGTGGCGACGAAAAGGGGACGCAGCCAATAGTGTTCGGCTCGCCGTTTGCTGTGTAATGAGCTGAAAGTCGGGGCTCCCTGTACAAAAACGAAACCGTGTCAGTAGCAATCTACCACGGTACGACTTTCGCAGAGCCGCCAGGGCCACTCTGCGATCGGTGGATCGCAGGATCGACCGGACCACTTCGCGTGACGTGCATCTCGGCGTGGTGCTGGCGTGAGGGGGGGATGGGCAGAGTAGACTGATAGCCGGGAAGTGCATCGCCCGGGTGGGGCGGCGGGGAGTCGATGCCGAAGGAGGGAGCCACAAAAGCGCCTCCAGGAGAAGGTGAGAACTTCTCCCGGAGGCTTGATCCTGTGGGAGTATACCTCTCCCGCGGACCCACTGTACTTTCAAAGAGCATCGGCCTGCGGTCAGAATCAAGTTCGAGAACATTCGGACTGCGATCACCGGCACGGCCGGCGGCGCTGCCTGCTGAAGGGGTGCGAGGGGTGGTTCGAACCGGCTCGTCCGCAGTGCCGGTATTGCGGGGAAGCGTGCCGACAAGCGGCGCGGGCCTGGAGTTGCTGGCGGGCGCAGGGGAAGTATCGGCAGAGCAAGGCGGGGCGTGTGTGTCGGCGGGAGCAAAGCCGGCAGTATCGGGAACGCAGGTCGGCGCGTGAAGCGGATCAGGGGGCGACCACGCAAATCGCATCGCCAGTGGCATGCGAGGGTCATCACCATGAGAAATTTTGGACAAATTCCGAAACGTGTCCGTGCGACCGTCCCGGGTGCTATGTCCTTTTTGAGGTGACACCCCACCAACCGCCAAAAAGGTTCTGTTCAGCGGCCTGCCGAGAGGCTTTACGTCGGGTGGAGGAGCGCGAACGAAGATTTCGGGAGCGGCGTCGGCGCTGATGCTGCGCGCGGTGATCGGCACGGGGGTTCGATTGCGTCAATTGGGGCGATTGTGTTGACACATCTTTCTGCGAGACGAACCCCATCTCTAAGGTGGAAGTGCCCCGAAGAGGAAGGAGCGGGAGGGGGGGATTTCCGTCTCTCTCCCCGTTCCTTTCTCAAGGGGGGACTGAGATTTCTGAAGGAAGGAGGCGTGTTCCATGGTGAAGAGTGAAGGGCCAAGTGTCAGTAATCGGAGGTCACCTGCGGGCCCCCTGGTGCTCTGAGTGTCAGTAATTCGAGGTCAGTGAAGTGCCAGCAATCGGAGGTCAGTATTCTGGTGGGAAAGTGCTTCTGTCCTGTTCCTTCACGAGG
>JAPLOC010001170.1 GCA_026692825.1 Planctomycetota bacterium
CACGCCCGTCAGGAAGCGGGGGTTTGATGCCGTTTCCTGACGGGCGCGGCTCCCCGAAAATGTCTCGTTTGCGGTCGTGCGAGGTTTATGTTCCGCTTCGTTGGCACCACAACCGAAGCGACACCGCGGAATGTCGTCGCTACAGAATCGCGTTCTCCGACAATACTCCACGCGGCGTCAAATCAGACGATTCGCATCCGATACAATTCTGACCGAACGGCGAAATGTGCTTGTGCGGCTCAGAGAGTGAGTACGGCGAACGGAAAGAATTTGACAGGATGAAGAGGATGAAAGGGATGAACAGGATGGAGTTGCTCGCGATTCCTGCTCTCTGGAGCAGTGGCTGAAGTCGAAAGACCCCCAATCCAGACGATCGACCGTCGACACTGCAATCCTGTCCATCCTCTTCATCCCTTTCATCCTGTCGAAAAATTCAATTGCCCGCTTGCGGGCAGTACTCTGCGCGGTCCGCGTCAAAACATTTTGACGGAGCCGGACTGGTTACGTTTGACGCCGATTTTGTTTGACAGAGCGAGGATCTCATTCACCAATCCACACGAGGTGGATGGGGTCTTGATCGTGGATGGGGGTCAGTATTTCTAGCTGCCGATCTCATTCACCATCCGGGCGAGCCGGATGGGGTCTGGGGTCGCGATTTCAAACGCCACTCGCGCCACCGCCGGGAGTCTCGATGGTCAGAATATCTCCAGCGACGACCTCCAACTGAACCTTGCCCCCCAAATCCACCGTCTCACCCGTTTGCACCCGTCGTAGCGTGTTGACCCCCAATTTTCCGGGGCTGCCACCATCGAGTCCGAACGGAACATACGGACCGCGCCGCTCCGACAGAATCGAGACCCGCAGCGGCTTCAGGAATTCCAGCGTTCGCCGGACTCCATCTCCCCCGCGATGTCCGACCTGACCGGCCGCCTCATCGCTGGGATTTCGTCCCCCCGAACCACGCCGGATCGCGAATTCCCAGACCCGCACCGGGTACCGGCGCTCAATCACCTCCGGATCGGTCAATCGCGTATTGGTCATGTGCGTGTGGACAGCATCGGCACCGTCGGCTTCACGCGTCGCGCCCGAGCCACCACAAATCGTCTCATAGTAGCCGAACGTCCCGTCACCGAACGTCAGGTTGTTCATCGTTCCCTGACTGGCGGCGGCGACACCCAGCGCCCCCAGCAGAACGTCCACCACCCGCTGCGACGTCTCCACATTCCCCCCCACAATCGCCGCGCACTGAGCAGGATCCTCATGCTCGGGCGGATTCAGCAGGCACGGCGGCAGAATCAGTTTCACCGGTGCCAAGACCCCGCTGTTGAGCGGAATATCTTCGTTGATGAGACATCGGAACACATACAGCACCGCCGCCGTCACAATCGCCCGATTCGCGTTGAGATTGAGTCCCCCGGAATTCACAGAGCCGGCCGCCGGTTGAATGACCGGCCCGGTTCCGGTGAAGTCGACCACCGCCGAGTCCTCTTCAATGGTGATCGCCACCTGAATCGCCGATCCTTGGTCGAGGTGATCGCGAAACTCGTACAACCCGTCGGGAATCGCCGCCAGCGCCAGTCGCATCTTACGCTCAGCAGCCCGCTGGATGTGCCCCATATACGCCTCCACAACAGGAAGCGTGTAGCGATCGACCAGTTGCCGCAGTTGCTGCACTCCGTTGTGATTGGCCGCCGCCTCCGCCGACACGTCGGCAAGGTTGTCGCGGACCGAACGCGTCGGATACGGCCCAGACTGAAGCAGCGTCTGCAGATCGGCTTCGCGAGAGACTCCCTGGTCGACCAGCTTGAAATTGCGGATCAGAACCCCTTCTTCTGCCAGCGTCTTCGAGAACGGGGGCATGCTCCCCGGGACGATGCCGCCAATCTCGGCATGATGGGCTCTGCTGGCGGTGAAAAACAACAGCCGGCCTGTCGCCTCATGATGCACCGGGGTGACCACGGTGACATCGGGCAGATGCGAACCGCCGCGGTACGGATCGTTGGTGACAAACACATCCCCCGGGGCGATTTCCGGATTGTCGGCGATGATCCGCTTCACCGTTTCGCCCATCGCCCCCAGGTGGACTGGAATGTGCGGGGCGTTGACCACCAGGTTCCCCTGCGCGTCGAACACGGCGCAACTGAAATCGAGCCGCTCTTTGACATTCGTCGAAAACGACGTCCGTTGCAGGGTGATGCCCATCTGCTCGGCGGTCGACGCGAACAGATTGTTGAAGATCTCCAGTTGCACCGGGTCGGCCTCGGTCGACACCGTGTTCCGCCCGACGGTGCCGGTGTCTTCCAGCAGGATTTCCCCGC
>JAPLOC010001171.1 GCA_026692825.1 Planctomycetota bacterium
CCTCACTTGGGCCTTGATATCCGCCGGAATGACTTCCCTGTCACGGGGGATCCTAAGCCGGAATGACGTCGCATCGACGATCGTCTCGATCGGAATGTCTTGCCATTCAGCGGCTGGAATTGGAATTTCTGGGTACGGGTCGCGGTCGCGTTCGCTATTCATTGTCCGTCGCCTCCACAGCTCGAATCAATTTGAGCATCGATTCTCGGGCCTTACAGAATTCATGCTCAATGTCTGGTCGTTTTGGGTTTGTCAGCTTCAATCCGCTCAGTTGGACCCGCAGACGATCCCACTCAGCAACAGCCGCCCGCAACTCTTCATACGCGTCGAATGCGGAACCGAAGTCGAGTCCGGCCTGTCCTCCGAATCCCCCGCCAAGCTCGGAAGCCGTATCTCGCTTCCGGCAAAATCTCAAATAGGTTTCACGATCCATGACTTTCCCCCTTCCCCTAAAACGGAACGTATGCCTGCCAGCCGGCATCCCACGATTGCCAGAGGTGCGAGCCGGGCTTGTGGGGGTTGGATGCGACCGATTGCTCGCTCGCGGCCGCGCTCTCACCAGCTCGGTACGCTGGCATGTCGGCGACCGATCCATCCTTCAGGTAGACCGCCCGAACAGATTTCTTCGCGGCGGGAGCGGGGGCAGTAGCAAGAGCGGAAACAAGTGCGACCTGTTGAGCTGCCACTTCGTCCAATTCCTCAGCGGTCAAAGGCTCAGGCTCGCGGTCCTTATTCATCACGAATTCCACCATCGCGATGGGGACAATAAACTGAGGCTCTTCCGCAGGTGATTCAGATTCGGGGGCGATCGCTTCAGATTCCGCCGCAATCGTTTCAGGTTTTGAATCAATTGCTTCAGATGGCGATTCAGGAACAATTCCCGGCTCGATCTTCATGTCGGCCCCCAGAACGACCATCGTGTTCGCGGGGATTTCAATCGTCATTCCTGGATTCGCCGCCCGCTCCTTCTCCGCCTGTTCTGCCTCCCAATCCTCCCAATTCGGAACGGGGTGTTTCGCGCGGTACTCGACGTACGAATCCGTGATCTTCTCGATTGCAGTCTCGCCGATACCCTTCGTCCGACCTGGAACGAACTTCCCCTCTTGCATGAATCGTTCGAGGTCTCGGACGGTCTTGACGTCGAGTCCGTTCAGCTTTTCGAGAACGCCCTTGCTGATCTTCAGAACTGATTCAATCGCAACTTCGCCGGCGGGGTCCGGGGGCATTCCGCGGCGCGGTGATGAAGCGGAATTCTGATTACTGATCGAGCTGGAACCGGCACTTGAACCAGCTTCGACAGTGATCGTAACTCCGCCCACCGCCGCGCCGCGGGACAATCCATCAACCACTGGAACCGCCACTGGAGTAATCGACCGCGGACCCGCCGAGATCATTTCCTGAAGCAACTCCGCCTCAACTTCCAATTCCTTTTTCAGGTTCTTCATTCGGGCCTTGAGCATCGTTTCCTCAAGGACCAAATCCGAAACCCTCAGGCGCTGGGCGGTGATCTCGGGGGATTCGGAATCATCCCGAATCGTTGGGATCCCCACTCGTTCCAGCCGGGCGTTCAAGTCGGAAATCCCTCGCATGGAATCAACCGAGATGTTCGCCGTGCAGGTGATCGGCTTCAGTTCAATGGGCGTTTCCTGAACTGGTCCGGGGGTCGCGACGGGAACGGGATCGGTAACCGGCTCGCCATGGTCCAGATTCGGGAGGATTTCGACCGAAGCGGCCGGTGCTATGGTGGCCTGCGGCTCTCCGATTGTTCCCCCCGCGTCTGACGGCAACACGTCATCCGCGACAGGCTCGAACACAACCGGGTCGTCGTGCCCGTCGTGATCACCGTAGTCGACGAACGGGACCAAATCGTCCGCCCCCGCGTCGTCGTTCTCGGAATCGAACTCGCCCGCGCTGAATTCAACACCCATGGCTTCTGCCGCCCGAATGTTTGCCTCCAACAGATCGAGATTCAGGTCCGTCGACTCGCGCACGTTCTCGCTCACGTCGCGCGCAGCACCCACCACAACATCAACCGCCATTTTTCCGCTCTCCCAAACTTTCCTGGTATGGAATGGAATCGTGATCCGCTTTGAATCGCCCCCTGCCAGGCGATTCATAAACCATACGCCCAGTTTTTGAAAAACACAACAACAAAAAATAAAAAAATGCGTCAGATTTGAAAGATTTTCTTTTGGACCGGTTTCCTATCCGTGGCGGGTGGCGTGGCGGCTGGTGCAGTGGTGGGGGTGGCGGGTGGTGTGGCTGGCTGTGACATGGCCGACGTTCCGGGCGTGGGCAGAGCGACAACCCGGCTCCCGGCCTGCGCGGCGATCGGCGAAGTGGTCGGCGCGGTCGGAGTCGGCTTCCGGCTCCCAGGTTGCCCCGCAATCGCTCCGGACTGGCTCGCGGGTGGCGTGGGCGGTCGAACAGCCTCCGGATTCGCCGTCGCGGCGATTGCGGCGGTCTGGCGTGAATCTGAATTGGGCTTCAACCCTCCCTTCTCGCCCCTCCCCTCGGCCAGATCCTTCAGCCGCCGCTCAACCTCCTCCACCGTCTGCGCGTTCCAGGCGAGCAAATCCTCTTTCCGGTTTTTGAAATCCAGTTTCATTCCACGGGCGAGCATTTCCGATTCCAATTTCGCGATCAGTGCCATCCTGGCGACCCCCCGTTCCCATTCCGCGCTCCACTCCTCCGCGACCCTTCGCTTCTCCGCAGCTCGCTTCCCCGCCAGTTCTGAAAATTCCTTCTCCCTCTCAATTCTCGCCGCAGTGATTTTGATATTTCAAATCGTCCGCAGTCCACTCGCCGGCCAGTGGTACGGGGGAACCGTAAATCAGCGACCACGCGCGCTCGGCACGAGTCAACGCCTCGCGGAACCCCCGCATGTCTCGGGCGATGAAACACTGGTCCTGAATCTGGGTGATCTCCCAGAGCTTCGCTTGCTCTTCCTGGGTGATCCGGCGGAGTTCTTCCATGTGGGGGAACATCGAGCGGAGCCTCGCGAGGTGAGACTCGAATTCAGAAAAAAACTCCTCCGGCTTCCACTGCACGGAAGAGCGGAACCTCGAACGAAGGGCGGAAGTGTCGGTTTTTGTGGGCAATGGGGGTGGCTGTGTCGCGTTCATGAGCTGGTGGTGTGCGAAAATGGGGCGCATCGTCCGTAGTTGTGACGAACTGATGATTGTGTAGACGCCGTGGGGTCATTTCGTGCCAATTGCGGCCAGTTTGGCGACCATCTGGTCGTGCTGGGTCAGTCTGTGCGCTCCATCTTCAAGGCAAACGAGTTGTTCGAAATCCTTCAAGAAATCCTGAACAACCTTGAGCTTTGCCCCCTTGAGCATTCGGCACCTTCCGGCTCTGGTGAATGTGCATTGATCCCTGTTCTCCCAGGTTGCGCCATAGATGATCGCGCCTTTTGGTGGACTGCCGACGATCGACAGAACCCAATGCCCCACTGATCCGTAACTCGCGAGAGAAGCGGAAATTGCCAAGGACCGCTTTCGGTAGGATCCTTCCTTGCACTCCTGCTCGAACAGATCGTAGACGGCAACCAGCTTGGGGTTGGCGGGGTTGAATTTGATGAGCATGGTGGATGAGGGCAGGGTCGAGTTCATGAGTGGTTCTCCTGGTGCGGTGGTTTGGGGCGGCGTGTGAAGAAGCGGACTGATCAGTGACTGGGCTGGAATTTGAAAATAAAAAACCGACTCTGAAATTTCCGTTTCTGTTTATATTTTTTGGAATTCACCGATTTCCGCGAACTGTCCGGGTGTCCGAGCTGGTCCGGGTCGATTTTTGCTTCCGGACAGTCACAACTCCATTCCCGTACTCAACTTAAGTACTACCTGTCCGGGTGACCGGGGAAAATCGCCTCAATCCCCCCCTTGTAGTAAACGGTAATGGCAATTCGATTGCATGTGGTTTCAATTTGCCATTCCTACCTGCAATTACTACTGGGGCTTTTTCATATATTACCCGGACACCCAGACACTTTTTATATAAGTGGTTTAGAGGTAAGTAGTTGAGTGTGTCCGAGTTGGCGAAAATCCCCCGGACAACCTCGGACACCCCCGGACAGTTTGCGGGACCGCTGACCGGCAACGCGAAAAAAAAGACACAAAAAATTCCAATTGTTAAATTTCGTGATTTTTTTTCTTGTTTCGTGTTCCTGATTCATGGGTGGTCGATCACATCGCGTCCGGGATGTCTATTCCAACCAATCCGAGATCTGGATTATCTTCGTCTGGGAATGACCCCTCAGTTGTGAGACACAGCCCCTTGTATCCGTTGAGTCTGCATCCGATCGAAACGTGGATTTTTCCATGAATCGCCTCGGGGAACGCCCGTGAGATTTCTTTCCCGAAAATTTCTCGGGCGAACGGCTTCTTTCCGGCTTCAATGATCCACTCTCGATATTTCTTGTATGCTTCACTGGTGATGAGTTCGCCGCCGTCCCTGTAGTAGACGTGGAGCCGAAGGAATTGGGCGATCGGATTGGCTTCGAGTCGGTATTCCGCGAGAGCCTTGGCGGAGATGGCGGACTCGGTGAATCTCTTCTTTTCGTACAGCCGGGCCAGTCCAGCGACCGCCCAATTGAACATCGCGGGGAGTTCTCCGGACGCCTCCCACCATTCCGGCTTGTCCATGTCGATCACCTTTTGGTGATCCTGGATCTTGGCGTTCATGGGGAGAATCAGCATTCGCCGCCAAAGCCCATCAGACCTGTCGGTGAAGTGGGGGCGGTTGTTGTAGCAGAGTGTGAGCCGGGCGGTCGGTGCCGTACTGACGGCATCCTTGAACTTCTGCTCTGTCATCATCCGGTCGCCGCCGGTGAATGTCTTCAGGGTCTGTTCGTCGGCTTTCTCCAATTCGCCGACCTCGAACGCGATGTTCGCGAGCATTCCTCGCGCACCGTGAAGGGCAAACTTGTCGCGAAAGTTTTCCAGCTTGACCTGGGAAACGTTTTTTGGCCCAAGCATCGCTTCGAGGGCGGCGCAGGCGACCGTCTTTCCGTTCGATCCTGACCCTTCCAGAATCATGAACTTCTGGTACGAGGTGTTCCAGGTGAGATTCAATCCACACCACTCTTGCCAAGTGGCAATCCGGTCTTCATCCCCCTCGAACGCCGTCTGGAGGAACTGCATCCACTTCGGGCAATTTTCGTCGGACAATTCCGAGTTGAAGTCGTACGGAATGGATGCGTGGGTGAAGAACAGCGGAGTGTGCGGGAAGAACGAATCCCGAAACTCTGGGGGATTCGGATCGACCAGCAATTTTAGATCGAGAATTCCGTTCTTCATGCTTACGAAATCTTTCGGCTTCCGCGCCGAGAAATCGAATTCAGGATCTGAAGAGTACGGCTGGACTTCGGATGCGAGCCAGGCCGGCTGATCGATTGATCCATCCAGCAGTGATTGAGACTGAAGGGCGGCAAACGCGTCCCGCACAATGGGAGTTGTGACCCTCATTGCTTTCGGCGGGTCCATTCCGGGGGTTGGCGGGCTGTTCTGAATGTCTTCGATGTTTAGGCGGTCGAACTCCGCCTTGATTGACTTGGTGAGCCGCGCCTTGAGTTCCGGGTCGCCACCGGGGCAGGGATGGAATGACCGGCCGTTCCAGATGTAGAACTGGCCACGCCAGAAGAGGATCGATGATCCCTCCGGGCGAGACGGACGCAGTCCATCAATGAAAATTCGAGCGAGGCGGTGAGGGTCGTGACGACGAGCGCCAGCAGGAACGGCACGATGAGGTGTCCGTCGGCGGCCGCGACCGGGGCCACGGTGGTGAGCATCTGCTTCCACGC
>JAPLOC010001172.1 GCA_026692825.1 Planctomycetota bacterium
ACGTCGGTGATCTCGAGTTCGCCTCGTGCAGATGGTTTCAGATCAGCGGCGATCTGTACGACTTGATTGTCGTAAAAATACAACCCCGTCACGGCGAACTTCGACTTCGGCTTCGCCGGCTTTTCTTCGATGGAAACGGCGGTTCCCCGACTGTCGAACTCGACGACGCCGTACCGCTCCGGATCCCTGACAGGGTACGCGAAAACCGTCGCGCCAACCTCAAGATTTGTCGCGCGGCTCAAATTCTCCCGGAATCCCTGCCCGTAGAAGATGTTGTCACCCAGAACCAGGGCCACGTGATCGGCACCAATAAAATCCCTCCCAATCCGGAACGCCTGGGCCAATCCGTCCGGACTGGGCTGCACGGCGTACTCGATCCGCACGCCGATCTGGCTGCCGTCGCCCAGCAATCGCTGAAAATTTCCAATGTCTTCCGGGGTCGAAATCAGCAAAATCTCCTGAATTCCCGCCAATAGGAGGGTCGACAGGGGATAGTAAATCATCGGTTTGTCGTAAATCGGCAGGAGCTGCTTGCTGACTGCCTTGGTAATCGGGTACAGGCGCGTACCGGACCCTCCCGCAAGCACAATCCCCTTGCGAAACAACCCGTGTTTTCTTGCCATTCCGCCGGTCTCCGTTTTCAGACTAGTCATCAGGACGCCCCCCGAAACCCGTCAAACAACCAGCACCTGCCGACTGTTTGATAAGCGACGCAATGGAACCAGATTGGCTGCGCGGCCGATCCGCAACTCGGCCGTTTAAGACGCTCTCCACAACGATCGGAGCCAAGTTTCCGCCCACTCGATCGGAACGAATCCACGACTCGCTCGTGATTTTACCGCTCTGAAACTCGTGTCGCAAACCTGCTACCGAAAATTCATGGCGGTGATGCAAACCAACGCGATTGACACGCATCTGAGCGCAGGTCGGATTCTCGTGCCCGACGAGGGGGCTGTCGATTGAGGCGATCCGGTCGCGTGTTTGCCACTGCCGGTTGTGGTTCCGCTTCGCGGGAACCACAACCGGAGCGACGCCGCGGAGCGTCGTCGCTACAAAACCGACAGCCCCCAAGCCGGCAAGGGGTCTTCGCCTTGTGCGGGTACTCGGGGTTGGCCTTCGATCTCATTCACATGCCCCGCAATGTGGGCAGGGGTCACTGGCGCGAAATGTCTCAAATTGTGCCGCTCACGAATTGTTTCTACCGGTGTCCCGGGATGGCGAAATGAAAGAATGACACGTCGGAATTGCCCCCGGAGATGCAATCCCGGGAGATCTTTTTTCCGAATCGCATGTTTCGTACAATCCCAGCTCACCGTGCAAGATGGTTCGGTCCCTTCTTCACCCTTCAATAATCCAGAGGCCGCTATGTATCGCCACGGAGATGTTTTGGTCGCCGCCATCGACGCGATTCCTCAGGGGTGTCGTCGTTTGCAGCATTTGACTCTTGCCGAGGGGGAGATGACAGGGCATTCGCACCGGATCGCCGAGCACGGGTCGGCGGTGTTGTATCAGCATCAAAATCGGCTCTACCTTGATGTGACTGGCGACCACGCGACGCTGGTGCATC
>JAPLOC010001173.1:0-758 GCA_026692825.1 Planctomycetota bacterium
GCGAGGCTCGCGCACATTCATCAGGATGTGTTGCTGGCTGGCCCGGGGGCGTCGGCCGAAGTGAATGGCTGTACCTTCGCGACCGATCGACAGATGCTGTCGTACTACACGCAACAGACGCATCAGGCACCGCACACCCGCAGCGATCTGTTGTACAAAGACGTCTTGCGCGATCAGGCGCGGGTTGTGTGGCGCGGCATGATCCGCGTCGACCCTGGGGCGCAGCAGACCGACGGTTACCAGCGCAACGACAGCCTGCTGTTGAGCGCCGATTGCCGGGTCGATTCAATTCCGGGATTGGAGATCGAAGCGGACGATGTGCGCTGCACGCATGGTTCCACCGCCGGCCGTGTCGATGAAGATCAGGTGTTCTACCTGATGTGTCGCGGCATTTCGCGGTACGAGGCGATGCACATGATCGTCGAGGGATTCTTCCACCGCATCTACGATCGCATCGCGGTCGAAGCGGTTCGTGAAACGCTCAGTCTCGCGGTCGAGCGCAAACTGGGAATTGGGGTTTGATCGAGCATGAGTTCTTTTGAGCAAGTCGCGACGCTGGCCGACTTTGGCACTGGCGATCGCATCGCGGTCGTGTTCGATGACCGGGCGGTCGTCGTGTTTCGGGTTGGCACCGAACTGTACGCGGTGGAGGATGTCTGTTCGCACGATGGTCAGCCGCTAACGGATGGCCCCCTCGCGAACGGCTCGGTGGAGTGTCCGCGGCATGGTGCCCGGTTCGACCTGAAGACGGGGCGCCC
>JAPLOC010001173.1:771-2877 GCA_026692825.1 Planctomycetota bacterium
GCCCGTCACCACCGATTCCTGCACGGTTCCTCCCCTGCCGGAAGTGACCGCGATACCGGCCGTGACCGACCCGGCGAAGCCCGTCGATGAAGGTCAATTGCTCGACGCGCTACGTCAGGTGATCGACCCCGAGTTGATGATCAACATTGTCGACTTGGGACTGGTCTACGCGGTCGCCTTTGAAGATGCGACGGTGAAAGTCGAAATGACCCTCACCAGCCCGGCGTGCCCGGCCGGTCCGCAAATTGTCGGCCAGTCGCAGCAGGCATTGGAACGGCTTGCCGGTGTGAAGGCCGCGGAGATCAAGCTCGTATTGAGCCCTCCGTGGACTCCCGAGCGAATGACGGACGAAGCCCGTGATCAACTCGGGATTTTTTAAGGGCGGGCGCTCGATTCAGGACAGCGAACAATCGACATAGAGCTTGCGCTGCGGGCTTTTGGAGGCAGTGATCGGCTGTCGCTGCTTTGAACCTGTTTGAAATCAAAACCGTTTTGATTTTGGACAGGTTCTTACCCAGTACTTCGTGAGCGCGGGGCCGCGTATGGGCCTCACTTTGGACCGCACGGAGTATAATGCCGGTACCGACTGCGAGTTCGCAGTCTCACCCCGCCCAAAGGATTCCCTCAATGACGCCCGCCCACGCACAACTGCTGCGCCAGTTACTGAACAAGAATTCCGTGGCGGCATTGGGGACGCTCGAAGGGGATTCGCCGTTCGTTTCGATGACACCGTTCGCGGTGACCGACGACGGACGCTCACTGATCGTGCATGTCAGTCGTCTGGCCGCCCACACGCGGAACATGCGGGCCCATGCCGCTGTCAGTCTGATGGTGATGGACCCCGAGGGACCGGGAATGATGCCGCAGGGTCTGGCCCGGGTCACGATTCAAGGGGACGCCCGCTCTTTGGGGGAGGACGATCGGGAGTTCGTGTCCGCCAAAGCGGCTTACCTCCAGCGGTTTCCCCAGGCGGCGGACCTGTTCAGCTTTCCCGATTTTTCGCTGTTTTTGATCGACATTCAGTCGGCACGGTTCGTGGGGGGATTCGCCCAGGCGATGTCGTTGACCCCCGAGTCGTTCGCGAAAGCGGTTCGCGGCTGAAAAATCGGCGGATCACCGCCTGAATGGCAAACCGCTGCGGAGAATTCACACGCCGAAGACGGGGGTTTCCGCAGCGCCGCGCCTCACTTTGCGCGGTTCTGTGTATGCATAGAGTCGTTGAGTCGCCAACGAGTCAGCCTCGAATCGGTCTGGACGGAAAACGGTCGATGCGGTATTCACTTCGTCCGCTGAATCCTCCCCTGACAAGCATTTCCGTTCGAGAGTCGACCCCTGCCTCCTTCTCGTGACACGCGACCCGCCTGGTGGCTTTGGCTCGGATTGCTGGCCGTTCTCGGAGTGGGACTGGCGGGGAGGAAATCCGCCGCCGTCGACAAGCACTACATGCAGGCGGCCCTCCACTGGATGAGCGCCGAACCGCTTTACGACGGGGAGGGGTCCGGGTTCCTCTATCTGCCGCAAGCCGCGATTCTGCATGTCCCGTTCGCGCTGCTGAGACATCCCGTCGGGTCCATTGTGTGGCGCGGAGTGACGATTGGCGTCTACGCCTTCGGACTCAGTCGGCTCAGTCAATTCAGTCGACATCAAAATCATGCCCAGGTCTTTTTCCTGGCGACTCTGATCGCGCTTCCCAACTGCGTCTCGGCCGCCCGGAATGGTCAGACCACGCTGTTATTGACCGGGTTGATGATGTTGACGGTTCACGGACTCGCCCACGCGCGGTGGAGTTTCTGCGCGTTCTGTCTGTCGGCCGCTGTTGCGTTCAAACCCTCCGTCGCCCCGTTTCTGCTGACGGTCGCCGTGCTGCACCGACCGTTGTGGGGCCGGTTGCTGCTCGGGGGAGCGATCGTGGCGGCATTTCCCTACCTGACGCAACACCCATCCTATGTGACCGAACAGTACCAGGCATTTGCCAACTCCTTCATTGTCACGATCGATCACCACAAATCGCATCCCTTCGCTCACGTGTTCGGGATGTTCGAAGCGTTTGGCTGGAATGTCGCCAGACCAGTTCAATCGGTCGTCAGCGCGATCATGGGAATATTG
>JAPLOC010001174.1 GCA_026692825.1 Planctomycetota bacterium
GGTTCGATCCGCTAAAAGGGGCAGTTTCGCTGGTGGAGTGGATTGAATCTGGTAATGCCGAGAACATGACGAAGGCGACTGAATTCGCGAACAAAATCGCACCTTCGCCGCCGTTGCCAGATTGGCTCCCTTCTCCGGTTTTTCCGGAGGATTGGGGAAAGTCGATCGTAGTCGCGGCGTGGTCTCAGTTACGCAAGATCGGACCCTGCACTTTACCCGAACCCAGACGCGTATCAGGCCCGAGGGACGTACGGGCTCACCTTGACAGAGTGGTGGAATGGTGTTTACGCGATGACAGCGGGACTGTTCCGCCGGGAATTGCAACGGAAGTTTCCCCGCCGGCGAAACTCTCGAAACCGGCAACCACTGCGCCAGAACTCGGATCGACGTCGAAGTCTTTCAAACGGGCAGAAGTTAGTTTGCCGTCAAGGGAACGCTTTGCCTACGAAGCATTCAGGCGGCGGAATTGGCACTTGAACGTGAACCACTCGACGATGACGCATTCAATTGGTTGTCGGAACACGGAATTCCTGATCGGTGTTCAATTCCAGACAGTTACAAGCTTCCGAGTCGCGACTCCTGGAAGCGGTACCTCCGAGCGGCTCGTAAACAATTGGGCGAAAATAAGAATACGAAGCGACACGGACGTTCCCATGGATCCAGCATCGCGAAGGCGGACGACCTTTGATCCGTTTTCGGTAAAAGCGGACGAAAGCGGACGACAAACCGGATTTTTCATGAATCCGGTCTGCTGGCAATGAATGTCGTAACGTGGCTTGCGAGTTCAGGTTCTGGCAAGTCCACGGATTATCCATCACGGGCGGGTAGGCATCCGGTTTCCGGTAAGTATCTTTCGCGAAGAAATCTCACACAGTGCTGGGATCGGGAAAGGGAACTTAACCGGAATGAGAGACCATGACAAACAAGGAATTCGAACCAACCACTGGCGAAAAACTGCTGGATGTGCGATGCGTCAGGCAACTGCTGAATTGCAGCGAACGTCACATCTGGCGAATGGCCGACCGGGGCCTGATGCCACGGCCCCGGAAGTTGGGGGCGCTCTGCCGGTGGCCACTCACCGAGCTAGAAGACTGGATCGCTGCGGGCTGTCCGCGAGTCCGCTCGATCGAGACGGGAGGTGCAAAATGATTGACCCCATTGAAGTGTGCGACTTCTTTCGACCAGGCGCCCAAACGACCGAGATTTTCAAAATTCAGCCTTCGCCGGAGAACGCGGCGATCTACCGGAAACGGACCACGAAAGACACTGATTTTCGACGGCTGGTTGTGAGCATTGAAGAGAATGGAGTGCAAACTCCACTTCTGGTGTCGCGAGATGGGTACGTCATTAGTGGCCACCAGCGACTCGCCGCCGCACAGGAAGCGGGGCTCACGGAAGTTCCGATTATCGTCCTGGACAAGCACAGGTACGAATATTCAGTCGATGAATGGGTGGGGATCCTGCGAGAACACAACGTGGGCCGCGAGAAGACTCTGGACGAACGGATTCGAGAAGAAATCGTCGATATTGATCCCGACGAAGCGATGGACGCCGTGATCAACGATCAAATCAATCGCTCGCGGCCAAAAAGCAATACAGTCTCTGTGCCATTGGGCAGGAAAACCCGGTCGAAGATTACCAGCTCCCGTCCCTTCGCTGACGCCGTTCGTGGAATCTTGACTGGGATTCTCAAGAGTGCGCTGCCGGTCCCCGAGCGAGCGATTCACTACCACCTTTTGCCGCTCGGGGTTCGTACCAGCACCTCGAAGAATGGGAGGATCTACCAGAACGACACGAAGTCACTCAAGGCCCTGAGCAATATCCTGACCCGCATGCGGCTCAATGGCGAAATTCCCTGGGAGTGGATCTCGGATGAGACCCGACCGGTCAGCAATTGGAAAGCTTGGCCCGATGCGGCCGCATTTCTCGGTGAGGAACTGGAGACTCTCTATTCGGGGTTCGCTCGGAATCTCATGTGCAGTCAATCCACCTACTATGAGATCATACTGGAGAAACTGACGATTCGGGGTTTCATCGATAAGGTGGCAGCGCGCTACACAATCCCGACTGTGACTTTGCGAGGCAACAGCGGAATCGACGCGCGCCACAAATTGGCCGAGCGATTTCGGGCCTCTGGCAAGAAGTCGCTGGTGCTATTCATACTCA
>JAPLOC010001175.1 GCA_026692825.1 Planctomycetota bacterium
TTCCTACTTCCTCCCTCAGCCTTCCTCCTTCTTCCCTCCCCACGCTTCCCACCTCATGAAACACCAATTTGCCTGCGCAGTTTGGGCGACTATTCTGGTTTCCACGATTCAGGTCGCGTCGGGGGCCGATCCTTTGAGGGAGCTTCAACTGTCGGCGGCAACCAGTGGGCAATCGCCCGCCGCCCATTGGGGGCCAAATCCGGCGAAGTACATCTCCTGGAGTTCTCATTCGCTTCGGTTGATTCCTGTCTACACGTTCGGCACCGCGGGCATGCCCGGCGGCATCGACCTCAACCAGTACCAGGGTGAAAACAGCCTTTATCGAAATACGGCTGAAGTCATCCGCCTCTACGAACGACTCCCCTCAAACACAATCAACACCACCGCCCCCTATCTTGACCAGACGAACCTCGCCGCGATCCAGCGGGCCGCGATTCGCGCCGGCAAGAAACACGTGATCCTTTTTGTGTTTGACGGCATGGACTGGCACACCACCCGGGCGGCGGCGATCTATCGCAAGGGGGAAGTCGCCTACTCCGAGGGGCGGGGAACCGGACTGCACTTCCTCGATTACACGGCCAACGGAACAACACAGTTTGGCGCGATGGTCACCGCCCCGCACAACGACGGAACCCGTGTGGAAGTCAACCTGCAGCGCGTGATCAATCCCGGCGGGACACAACTCGGGGGCTACAATGCCGCGATCGCCGGCGAGTTTCCGTGGAGTGTCGCGAAGGATCCTTGGTACATGATTGGCAAGGTGCCTAGCGACCAGCCGGGGGAACATCCCTATCCCGATTCCGCCGCCACGGCCACGGCGATGTGTTCCGGGACCAAGACCTATAACGAGGCGATTAACGTCGATTCACGCGGCGTGTTTCTGCCCACCGTGGCCCACGAGGCACAACACCTCGGCTACTCAATTGGCGTCGTGACCAGTGTCCCGATCAGTCATGCAACACCCGCGTGCGCCTATGCCCACAACGTCAGTCGGGATGACTATCAGGACATCAGTCGGGATCTCCTGGGACTCCCATCGCGGACCCACCCGCGGGAGCCGCTCCCGGGAGTCGATGTGTTGATTGGTGGTGGGTGCGGCGATCAGTTCAAACCAGAGGATCTCGCCAAGCACCGCAAACAGCAGGGGGAGAATTTTGAGCCGGGCAATCTTTGGGTGGCAGATTCGGACCTGTTCGCGTCCGCGGTGGAAAACGGCGGACGCTACGTGGTCGCCCAACGAACGGCGGGTACGATCGGTCGTGAGGTTTTACAGAAGGGGGTCGACCGCGCGGTGGCCGAGAATCGCCGGCTGTTGGGCTACTTTGGAGTGGGTGCCTACAGCGGACACCTCCCGTTTCGGACGGCGGACGGCAACTACGACCCGGTTCGTGGCAAGACCGAAAAGATGGAAAAATACGAGCCAGCCGACATAACCGAGAATCCCACCCTGGCCGACATGACGCGGGCGGCGCTCGACGTGGTGTCGCGGAATCCGAAAGGGTTCTGGCTGATGGTCGAATCAGGCGATGTGGACTGGGCCAATCACGACAACAACATTGACAACTCCATCGGAGCCGTAAACTCGGGCGATGCTGCGGTGAAGATTATTACCGACTGGGTCGAAGCCAACAGCAACTGGAATGAGTCGCTCGTCATTGTCACGGCGGACCACGGTCATATGCTGAATCTTGTGAACCCCGAATTTCTGTTTGAGAGCACCCAGACCGTGACAAAGTAATGGCTTTCGCTCGCTCGTGGCCGGTTCGTTATCATGCGGCTCAGCGGAACTTGATGAACTCCAAAGCCGAATACGCGGTTTCCACGCAGAACCGCGCCCGTCAGGAAGCGGAAGCCGTTTTCCCGC
>JAPLOC010001176.1:0-785 GCA_026692825.1 Planctomycetota bacterium
TCGAGGTCCCGGGGCTGAATGATCTCGATGCCGTCGTCCATCTGGCAGGCGAGAACATCGCCGGCGGCCGGTGGAACGCTCAGCGCAAGGCAAGAATTCGCGACAGTCGTGGTCAGGGAACGCTGCTTCTGGCAGAAGCGCTGGCACAACTTCCCAAACCGCCGAAGGTGTTCATTTCTGCGTCGGCGATCGGTTACTACGGAGATCGTGGCGACGAAGTACTGACCGAGAAGAGCCAGCCCGGAACCGGTTTTTTGGCGGATGTGTGTCGTGAATGGGAGGCGGGAGCCGAACCGTTGCGGAAAAAAGGAGTCCGGGTCGTCAACCTGCGATTCGGCGTGGTGTTGTCGAAAGACGGGGGAGCGATCAAGCAGATGCTCACGCCGTTCAAGTTCGGTGTGGGCGGGATTCTGGGGAACGGCAAGCAATACATGAGCTGCCTGTCGCTGGATGACGTCGTGGGAATTGTGCAATTCGCGCTCACGCACGAGTCGTTGAGCGGGCCGGTGAACGCCGTCTGCCCGACACCGCTGACCAACTACGAATTCACCAAGACGCTGGGACGGGCGCTGGGACGACCGACCATCCTTCCGTTACCCGCGTTCGCGGCCCGAATCGCACTGGGAGAAATGGCCGACCCGCTGTTACTGGCCAGCGACCGAGTGGTTCCCGAAGCGCTGATGACGGCCGGCTACAAGTTTCTGCACCCCGACGTGAAAACTGCACTCGACGCGGTCTTGGCGAAGTGAGAGTGCGTACGACCGACGAAACGACTTGACAGGATG
>JAPLOC010001176.1:795-2505 GCA_026692825.1 Planctomycetota bacterium
GACTTGACAGGATGAAGAGGATGGAGAGGATGGAGTTGCGCGCCATTCCTGCTCTCGGGTGAAGTGTCGGAATCTGCACCGATCAATACGCCGTGAAGTGAACCCGAAATTCCAGTTCGGGAGCGGTGGCGTGGTTGGTTTTGATCTTGATGAGGGCTGGGTTCGCGTCCCGGCGGGTTGCGCGGGGTGAGCCTGCGGGAAACGCGAGTTGGACTTTGTACCGCTTCGCCACCCCGGAATCTTTGGCGTCGGGTTCAATTGTCGCGGTCAGATACGCGGGATCGGAAACAACTTCGGTGAACTTCAATCCCTCCTCGGGCGCGTTACGAACCAGAATCGTCAGGGGAATCGTTTTGCCGTCGCTGGCAGAGAAAGAATCCATCACGACAATTCCTTCACGCACCAGGTAGGCGGCCCCCAGAATCCGAAAAGGACCATCGCGACGGCCGACAATGTGCGCGGTCAGGACCGCGGGGTCGCCGAGTTCGCCATCAACTCCACGATCGGGGGTGTTGGTGATGACCTTGAGTGGGAACTGAAACGCTCCAATGGGCATCCCCGGTTTCAATGAGACCTCCAAACCAAACCCCGACCGGGCCCGGGTCGCCTCGACCGCCTGGTCCGTGATCGGAACGACCTTCACGTCCATTCGACTCTCGTCGTATTCCAGTTTCACAGGGGTCAGGTCGCGGACGATCGCTGACGTGACGTATCCAGTGACAACGGTTGGCTCCGTTTCGCTGACATTGGTCACGGGCCAGTCAAGTTCCGGCAGCAGCATGAATCGCTTGACGGCCATCCCGACAATCTTGATCTGAATCGTTTTCTGTTCCGGATCGTTGGTGTGAAGATCTAGAGTCGATTCGTGCGTGGAGGAGGTCATTGTCGGATTCCACCTCACCGGAATGGTCACCGAACCATGTGGTGGAACGCGGGTGCTGGTGAATTCGCTGATCGTGCATTCGCAGGTGGTGTCTCCCTGCGAGAACTCCAGTTCGCCATCCCCCTCGTTGCGAACCTCAAGCATCAGATCGCGACGCTCGCCCACCTCGGTCCGATCAAAATCCAATTCCTGGTGACTCAGGACCACTTTCGGCCAAGGGCCGGTCGCAGAGACTTTGGGAAAGTAGCCCAGGACGGGCATTTTATGGTGGCCCGGTTCGTGCGGCTCCTCCCCGTCGTGCTGATGATCATGGTCGTGGTCGTGCCCAGCGTGATCGTGCCCGGCGTGATCGGTCGCATTCGAACCTGCCCCTGCGGCAGCTCCCCCCTTCGGCGGTGTGGCCGGTGTGGAATCGCGCAGCATCAGAATCACGCCGTAGACAACGCCCACGAGCAGTGTCAGTCCCAACAGAATCTTGCCGATTCGCATGGTCACAGGTCTCTTCGCCAGACAGAGGTTGATCTGTGGAGATTGTAGTCACCACCGGAGTTGTTGGCGAAGGATGCTTCTGGTTCGAGGGTTGAATCTCAGGCCGCCTCCCCGGTATCTTCAGTTCGCTGGCTCCTAAGAAACCGAAGAGGATGGCCGATGAACGGACTTCAGACGCGAGAATGATCCATGTGATTGAAGGTGGTTTGGTCTATCGCAACCCCAAACCGTATTTGACCAGTCGCCACGCGTGGCACCCGTCGGTCGTTCAGCTTCCGGGGGGACAGTTGCTCGCGAGTTTCGATCTGGCCGAAGCGGTCGAGTCGCTGGACTACGCC
>JAPLOC010001177.1 GCA_026692825.1 Planctomycetota bacterium
ATGAATCGTGAGATGTTCCGCCCCCCAGACCAGAAGCGACTCCCTCCCCTGATGCTGAATCACCAGTGGGGTCGCGTAGCCATGATCGCATTCGGTCGGTGTCGGGTAATTGCGGGCCACTTTCCACGCCATGTCGCCCGACTCTTTGTCAAACGCCGCGAGCCACGATTCTTCCTGATGCATCCGCGCCATCACGACGTAGCGTTCGGTGAGAACTGGGGATGTGCCATGATCCCAGAAGAGCGTGTCTTTCCCGAAGCGCTCCACGAGATTGGTCTTCCAGCGAACCTTGCCGGCCAGATCAACCGTTGCGAGGGTACCGCTCTTGAAGTAGACGTAAACCAGTTTCCCATCCGTCACCGGAGACGCGTTGCAGCCGGATCCATTGCGATGTTTCCCTGGATCTTCTTTGCCGAAGACCGTTCGCCATTGCTCGGTTCCTTTCGCGTCGTAGCAGAGCAACGCGTCATTCGTGTCAGCCGGCGAGGTCAGATAGATCCGCCCCTGGAGTACGATGGGGGTGGAGCAACCCTTGCCCGGCAATTCGGTGCGCCAGGCAAACCGGTCGGCACCAAATCGCGTGGGAAACTCCCCTTGTTCGACACTGCCATTTCCCAAGGGACCGCGCCACGACCGCCAGTCTGGCACATCCGCCGCCAGTCCAACCTGCGACACACCGAATACAAAGCAGGCCAGAGCCAACAGACTTCGAAAAAACATCACGGTCAACTTCTGTAAAGGAGATGGCGGGCGGACAGGGAATCGAATGTATGTCGGCGATTCTACGGAATCCAGACAAATTCCTTCACGTTGAACAACACGTGCGCCAGGTCGGTCCACGCGCGCAGGCCGTCGTCGCCGGCATACTGTTGTTTCTGTTCTTCGAGAAACTCCCGGGCGGAGCGCAGTTCGTTGTCATCGGGAAGCCGTGCGTAGGCCGACTCGTACATCGCCCGAATCCGTTCCGAATCGTCCTTCGTCTCCGCGATCACCCGCCGAGCCCAAAGTTCCGCCTGTTGCGAAACAAACGGATTGTTCAACATTGCCAGAGCCTGTGCGGGGACGTTCGAGACAGATCGCCGTCCAATCGTGGTGAACGGAACCGGAGCGTCAAACGCCTGGAACATCGGGTTGAGAAAGTTCCGTCGTACTCCCAGGTAAATGCTGCGGCGGCCGTCGCCGTCGAGCGCGCCAGATGACCCCGGGCGTCCACGTCCGATCATGAATGGTGTCAGATGGGGCATCACACTCGGCCCAAACGAAGTCACGTTCAGTCTTCCTGAAACGGCCACAATTCCGTCCCGAATGGACTCCGCTTCCAGTCGACGAAGATTTGCCCGGTGCAGCAACAGATTGAGGGGGTCGACCTCCTCGGCCCGCGCGCGGTCCGCGGCACTCGACAACGCGTAGGCCCGCGACAGAACTATCATCCGATGCATCTGTTTCAGCGACCAGCCCCGCCGGACGAATTCACCCGCCAGCCAATCCAGTAACTCCGGATGCGACGGTTGTTGCCCCATGTTGCCGAAATCGTCCGCCGTCCGCACCAGTCCTTCACCAAAGTGATGCTTCCACAGGCGATTCACCATCACCCGCGACACCAGCGGGTTGGCGGGATCGGTCATGCGCCGGGCGAGTTCGAGCCGACCGCTCCCCGGTCCATAATCGGGACGGTCCGTTCCCCCCATCGATTCCAGAAACCGCCGGGGAACGACATCGCCAAACTTGTTGGGATTGCCCCGTGGATGAACACGTTCATCAAACGGCGACCCATCCCCCAGAGTCAGCCCCTTCCTGCGATAGGCGACTCCCGCTTCGAGTTTCTCGCGGTCCGCCGCCAATGCCGACAGCGTCTCCGACAATTTCGCCCCCGGCGGCAGCATGGGCTTGAGCAACCCCTCGGCCGACAAGGATTGTTGCACCGCCCAGTTCGTGAGGATTTTGTCGACGGTACCCTGGTCCGGCCCCCCCTTCTCCAGCGCATGCCAGCGACCAAGGGCCTTTGTGAATCGGTTGGCCACCTGCTTGGCGAACTCGTCCATCGTGGGCGTCTTGTCTCCTACCAGGAGCTGTTCCGTCACAGGATTCATGATTCCCTGAGGGGGAGATCCCTGATCGCTGAACAGAACCTGCTCCAGAACTGCGAAACCGTCTCCTTCGTCGAGCAATTCGATATACGCCGTATGTCCAATCCACTTGCTGACGTCCTGAACGTGCCATTGCAGTTCGTTCGGGGATTTGAGTCCGATTTCCAGTCCGCCGTAGATTGGATAGCGGATCTGCTGGAACTGGTCGATCACCAGTCTCAAGCGGGTCCCCTGCCCCGCCATGCGATACAGGATGCGGGCGTTCGAGATTTCAAACGATGGCGATCGCAGCGCTCCCTGCAATCGTAACAGTCGGCCGCCGCTATGAGCGAGAGGCAACTCGGGATTCGCGCCGTTCAATGGCCCGGAAGCGACCAAGAACGGGGCCGTCAGCGGTTCGTCGCCAAAGGCTTCCCCCGTCCGGAACCACCCTGCGTATCCGTCGCGAAAGTCGAAAAACCGAATGGCGGCGGGAGAAGTCGCCTGAATCTGGCTCAGTGCCGCGCGCGACTGCGACCGGGCCTCCGACAG
>JAPLOC010001178.1 GCA_026692825.1 Planctomycetota bacterium
ACAGCCCCTCCACCCCCAGAATGGCGTCGGCCCCTGCCCCGGGAAAATTCTTCCGGTAGGAGGAAATCGAGCCTCCGTCGACCACGGAACCACGCTGCCAGCCCAACCGCTCGGCACGTCCCCGAAACGTCATCGCGTTGAGCTGAGTCCCGCTAAATTGCGATGAGAACTTGATCCCCTTCTGCTCGTCCGTTGGAAAGACAACCGGGCGCTCCATCTGCAGGAACGGCGTTTCCACTCCATAGTCGGCAAAGTGCCCGCGCCACGCCCCGCGCTGTTCCGGGGTCAATTCGAGGGGATGCAGAATTCCCACGGTGGCGTCTCCCGACGGCAATTCGACCGCATCGTCAGTTTCATTGGTGAGCGTGTGGTCTTCCAGCGCGCGAAACGTCGCGACCAGTTTGCCCGTGGAGTCATACGCGCCCCACGCGAGCCGTGCGGCGAAGGGAAAGAGAACCGGGTGGTGGAGAAACAGTTCCTCCCACCGCGAAACCGGCCAGCGGAACTGGCGGACCATCAGATTCTCCAAACGCGTGAGCTGGCCCTTCAGCACTTCACGCAAAGTCGCCCCCAGCTCTTTGAATTCCTCTTTGACCTCGGCACCGGCCGACGCGGGTAAACTGGCGATCTTTTTCCCCTTTTCCCGATCGCGGAACTCGATTTTGAAATCGAGACTCACACGGGCTTCGATCTGTTTCGCCCCCGCGGCGATCAGCCGCGGCTTGCCAGGTTCAAATCCCAACCAGGGGACAACTCGGTCCCCCAATTCATCGACGGTGATCCCCAACCGGTCGGCCGCGTCGGCGAACGCTTCGGTCGCCGCCTTCCCAATATTCTTCTGCTTGCTCCGATAGCGGATCGAGAGCGTGTCCACCGCGCACAGGGCTGTGTCGGTCCCGAGCAGGGCGAGCGCCTGGGCGGCATACTCGGCGAGCTTCCCCCGGTTGATGTCGACCCACTTGCGGATCTGCTGCATCAGCACGGGAACAATCCGGTCGTCTCCCAGGATCGCCGCCACCGCGAGCGCCCAGCGATCGTCCGCAGACATCGCGCTCCCCAGGTAGTGTTGAAGGAGTGCCAACGCGAAGTCGCCGCTGGTCGAATGATCGATCAACGCGTACAACGGTTTCACTTCGACATCGGGGCGCATGTCCTTGGCACGCGACTGCCGATAAAGCAGGTAGCGAACGGTTTGTGAATCGAGCCGTTGTGCATCAGATCCTATGTAGGACAACGGTGGCAGGCGGGATTCTTGAACCCACGCGGCGACAGGTTCAGCGATCTTCGCAGCCGCCCGCTTGACCCGCTGTTCCACATCAGCCCGGGTCAACACGCGCCCTTGCTTCTCCCAGACACGCTCCAGAGCCAGCAGAATCTGATCGCGCACCTCTTCGTCGGTCTCCTGGTCGACCCGCGCTTCCAGAGCTTCCGAGCCAGCGTCGGTCTGCGCGATGGATAACAGGGCCACAGCGGCTGCCCGTGTCGCCGACTTCTTCGCCGAGAGAAGTCCAATCGCCTGATGAACGGCGGCGTCTCCGGCGCGGGCCAGCGACCGCGCGACCGCCATCCGGACCGGTTTCGATTTGTGTTCAAACAGTTTCCACAACGCGGGTTCCAACTGAGTGGGCTGCCACCGACCGGCAAGCTGGATGAATCGAATCACCATGGCGGAATCTTTGTCGCCAAATCCCGCTTCGATCCGCTCGGCGAGCAGCGCGGAGTGTTCCGGCAGATTCCAGTCCACCAGGTAACCCAACGCCGTCAGCCGGCAGCTCGGTTCGGGAAGCCCCGCCGCCCCCACAACACCCGCCACCCCCATCAGCCAGCGAAAGCCGTCCGTCACGTGATAGTAGTCGAATTCGGGGCCATCGCCAGCCACCACCTGGAGACTCGCGGCGCGGGCCGCCTGCAGATATTTCGCGGGAAATCGATCTCCCAGAAGTCGCAACACCTTGGTCTTGGCACCGAAACTGGACTCTTTCTCCATCGCCTGCGCGACCACCGGCTCGTAGGTCGCCGCATCGAGGTCCAGCAGTCGCCGACAATTCTCAACCGCCAAGACTCGCCGTCGATTCCATGACTCCCCCTTCTGGAGAAACGCGTCCGTGAGCGCGGCCACACGATTCGCGGCGTGGCGACAGAGAAAGCCTAATGCATCGCCGTTCGATTCCACCAGACGGCCTGCGGCGTTAAGAGTCTCGTCCGAAAGCGACAGGAGGTACTTCCCCGCCGCGTTGGGTTGCCCCTGGAAGCCTTCCAGCGAGCCGCTCAGTCGTTCCATGACACATCGGACGCAGTCCAACTCCCCCTCTGGGTCGCTGCCGAACGATGCTTGAAAAATCGCGAAGGCAGCCGCGTGGTCGACTGTGGGGGTCTCCCATTGCCGTTGCAGCCAAACGACCAGCTTCTGCGGAACAAACGCCGCCATCACCCTCAGCCCCCGCGTTTCCTCGACCGACAATGCGGGAGGGGAGCCGATCAACGACCAGACGTCGTCGAGGACATAACAACTCCACTCTTGTCCCAATAAAAGCTGGCGGCCCCGTCGCAGTCGATCCTCTTCCCCGGTGGTGATGAATTCCATCAACGGCCGACAGAAATTCGGGGCCGAGGCGGGGGTACAGATTTTGGCGAGAGTCTCAAGATATGCAGACATGGGAGCGCACCCTGTTTTGAGTCCAACACAGAAGCCAAACGCCCCGAGCCAGATCGTACTCAAGGCCACACCACTCGAAACCGCGTCTCAACGAAGGCCTGTCAGGATCGCACACTCGAATTCCGGGAGCAACTGAACAACTTCGGCCTTGGCCTGCGAAACACTCCAGTTGGTCGAAACCCCGGTGTCTTCGCAGAGCCCCGCAATTGTCTTTTTTCAGGCAGTGCGAGATGAGAGTGCGTACGACCTACGGAAAGAATTTGACAGGATGAAGAGGATGAAAGGGATGAACAGGATGGAGTTGCGCG
>JAPLOC010001179.1:0-5054 GCA_026692825.1 Planctomycetota bacterium
GAACCCCATTGAACAGGAAGGGACCTACCAGCTCCCTGAAGCGCAGCAGGACCGCTTCATGTTCAAGGTCTTCGTGAAGTACCCCAACTTCCGCGAAGAGTTCGAAATCGCCCGGCGGACCACCGCCGTCATGAGCGACGACATTCGCCCCGTTCTCAGTGGACCAGAGATTCTGGAACTGCAGAGCATTGTCCGTCAGGTACCCGCCAGCAACCACGTCATCGAATACGCGCTGGCGCTCGTTCGCCAGACCCGCGTGGGCGAAGCGGGGGTTCCCGATTTCATCACCAATACGCTCAGTTGGGGGGCTGGCCCCCGTGCCGTGCAGTTTCTGCTGCTCGGCGGCAAGGCCCGCGCTCTGCTCTACGGTCGCAGCCACGTCACGACCGACGATATCCAGGCGCTGGCGGCTCCGGTGTTGCGTCATCGTATTGTGACGAACTTCGCCGCGGAGAGCGAAGGCATGACCACCGACAAGGTGATCGAGCGGATGCTGAAAGAGACTCCCACGAAGGAAGGCGAACTGACGAGTGACCCGCGATTCCAAAAGATTTTTGCCGCCTGAGGCGGTCGCCCGAATCTCGCGGTTGGAACTGCAGGCCCGAACGGTCGTAGAAGGCTTCCTGTCGGGGTTGCACAAAAGCCCGTATTTCGGTCAGTCGGTCGAATTCGTTCAGCATCGCGAATACGTCCCGGGTGACGATCCGCGCCGCATTGACTGGAAAGCCTGGTCAAAAACCGACAAGTACTACATCAAACAGTACGAAGAAGAAACCAACCTCCGCTGCACGCTGCTGGTCGACGTCTCGGAGTCGATGCAGTTCGGGTCGGGCAAGCAAACCAAGTACGACTACGCCTGTGGCATCGCGGCGTGCATTTCCTACCTGTTGCTGCGGCAGCAGGACTCGGTCGGGCTGATCACGTTTGCCGACGCGGTCCGGACTGTCGTTCCCACCCGCAGCAAGCGGAATCACCTCAACGATATTCTGGCCTCTCTCGACGCGGGCAAGCCGGCTGAAAAGACCGACATGTATGGCATTCTTGCCAAAGTCGCCGACCAGCAGACGCAGCGGGGAATGATTGTCGTTGTGTCCGACCTGCTCACGCCCCGCGACAGCCTGTTCAAGGGACTGCAAATGCTCCGCCATCGTGGTCACGATGTGATGGTGCTGCATGTCCTGGACGATCAGGAACTCGACTTCGACTACAACGGGACGACCAAATTCGAGGGACTTGAGGCGATGGGAGAACTCACCTGCGATCCCCGGTCGTTGCGTGAGGGTTACCTGGAGGCGGTCAAAACCTTCCTCGAAGAAGTCCGTCGCAAATGTGCAGGTGCCACCATTGACTACCAGACGGTTCGCACCAGCGAAAAACTGGACGCTGTCCTGGCACACTACGTGAACCACCGGTTGGGAATGCGACAGTCGGTGCGGCGGTGAAGCACGAACGCCGGATTTCGAATCTCCCAAAGAGATTTGAAATTCGAAATTCGAAATCCAACGACGACGCTTGTGAATTGAGGATCGCGAACTGAGTCCATCTGTGCCCGACGTTTCGAATTTCATCCGTCATTCGAATTTCGCCCTTCGTCCTTCCAACCCCATCCCCCGATGCCCTTCTGGCTCCAAAACCTCTTTCTGAACCCCAGCTACGTGCTCCCTGGAGCGGCGTTGCTGTCGGTGCCGATCATCATCCACTTGATCAACCGGTTGCGGTTCAAGCGGGTGCGGTTCGCCGCCATGGAGTTCCTGCTCGCCAGTCAGCAGCGCAATCGCCGACGCGTGCTGCTCGAACAACTGTTGCTCTTGGCGCTGCGGATGCTACTGGTCGCGCTGCTGGTCGGGTTGATCGCCCGCCCGATTCTCGATCCCCGCCAATGGGCCTTTCTGCGGGGAGAACGAACGCAGCACTACGTGCTGCTCGACGACAGTGGCTCTCTTCGTGACCGTGGAGTTGAAACGACCGCATTCGACGCGGCCAAGGATGTCGTCCGTCGTCTCGCCGCCGAGGGGGAACGTCAGCCCGATACGCAGACACTCACCCTGGTGAAATTGTCGAGTCCCGACACGCCGATCTTCAATCGCGAGACCATCAACTCCGACTTCGTCTCCCGTCTCGAATCGGAACTCAAGAACCTCAAGTGTTCGCATCAGGCGCTCGACTTGGCCGAGGGGCTGGTCGCCGCCCGTCGACAACTGACCGAACAGCCTGGGACCGCCCGCAATCTGCATTTGATCTCCGACTTTCGCAAGACCGACTGGGATGACGACACGGTCCTGGCGAAGGAACTCAAACAACTTGACGCTGACGGCGTCTCTGTCAACCTCGTGAAGACCGTGCCGGAATGGCACGGGAATCTGGGACTAACGGAGTTAACCGGCGCGATCGACGTCGCCGCCGCCAATGTGCCGTTGCGACTGTCGGTCACCGTCCGCAACTACGGCGAACAGTCGTATCCCAAAGCGAACGAGCCGGTCGCGTTGGAAGTGCGTGTGGACGGGCAAAAGCGGCTGATGACCGAATCGATCGATACAATCGAACCGGGTCAGGAAGTGGTTCGCCAGTTTGATGTGCAGTTCGAGAGGACCGGCTCACACGACGTTCGGGTCTCGCTGCCGGCGGACGCGCTGGATCAGGACAACCAACGGTATCTGGCGGTCAACATTCCCGAGGCGAACTCGATTCTGATTATCGATGGCAATCCGACGGCAAGCGAAGCGTTCTATCTCGCTGACGCTCTGGCTCCCGCGCCGGGGCTGACCGGATTCGCTCCGACGATCGAACCGATCGAATACCTCCGTCGGCATCCACTCGACAAATTTCAGAGCATTTTTCTGCTCAACGTCGCGGAACTTCCTCCCGATTCTGTTCGGGCACTCGACCAGTTTGTCTCGCGTGGGGGGGGATTGTGCTGGTATCTGGGAGACCAGGTGCGAGCCGCCTTTTACAACGACAAGCTGTATCGCGAGGGGAAGGGAATCTTTCCGTGCCGACTCGGAATTCCCGCGGTTCTGGCGCTGGACAATGTCGACGATCAGGCCGATGTCGAATTGGGCGATCACCCGATGTTCGAAGGGTTTCGGGGTGAAGACCGCACGACCGACTTCGCGAGAAAGCTGCATGTCGACCGGTACTTTGGCGTCCCGCGTGACTGGTCGCCGCCGGAGGGAGTGCAGATTATCGCCGATCTGCGCAACCGGGCACCGCTGTTTTTGGAACATCGGTTTGGGTTGGGTCAGATTGTCACCTGTCTGACGACTGTCGGGTTTGACTGGACGAACTGGCCGCAGGAACCGGGGGCGTACGTTCCGTTGCAACTGGAGCTGGCCAAACGGATCGCTCGTCGTCGGCAGGCGCTGGAGATCCGGGTGGTGGGGGAGCCGATTCCGATATCGCTCGACGCCGGTTCGTATCGGCCAGAGGTCAAGGTCTCTTCCCCCGATGGTCCCGCGATCCCGTTGACGCTGAGCCTCGCGAACGAGAGTTCGGGAGAGGGCGCCGCGAGCGATCCGGGGAAGTCGGAGACACCGGCGGTCGCCACAGTCCGATACGAAGGTGACTGGAAGAACACCGACGAACCAGGACTCTACAGTGTGCTGGCGACGCGTCAGGACGGTGCGGAAGAGATACGTCGCATTTCGGTGAACGCCCCTGCCGCCGAGAGTGAGTTGGAGCTGATTACTGGTGAATCACTCCGTCGCAGCCTGGGGGCGGGACACAAGATTCAAATTCATGAGCCGGGCGACCTGACCTGGATCCGCGGCGAACAGAGCGCCAGTGACCTGCACGACTACGTGATTCTGGCGCTGCTGGTCTTCTTCGCATTGGAGCAGGCGATGTCATTCCGACTGAGTTACCATACGAAACCTGCGGGAGCCCGGGCATGAAGGCCGCGTGGATCGCGAAGCTGTTTCCCGATTGGCCGGCGTGGACCGATTTCTGGTCGACGTTTGAGTTTGGCCGTGAGACCGACACCGGCTGGTTCGTGTTGCTCTCGGGCGCGTTCGCGCTGCTGCTACTGTTTTCGACGTGGCTCTATTACCGCGACACGCGGGAACTCCATCCGTTCTGGCGGGTCTGGCTATGGGCGCTGCGCGGTCTGGCGATCGCCGCTCTGGCAATGGTCGCGCTCATCCCGCAGGAACGCCGGTCGCAGGAGTTCTCGGAATACTCGCGAGTCCTGTTCCTGGTCGACACTTCGGTCTCCATGAGTCGGCAGGATCGCGATGGCGACGGGGCGTCTGCGGGCGAACTCATTCCCAGCCGCGCCGACCAGGTGAAACAGGTCTTCGATAAGTCGCCGTTGCTGGACGACTTGCGCAAGTCTCACGACGTGGCGATCTGGACGTTCGACAGTCAGGTTGCTCGGCAAATGGTCTTGTCTCGCCACGGAGCCGACCGTCCCGTAAAGCCTGCCGCCGCCGGTGAAGCCTCGACCGACGAAGCCAACGCGCCTCCGAATTGGAGCGAGATACTGCGTCCACGCGGCCCCGAGTCGCGTCTGGGAGACGCTCTCTTGCAGGCGATTCGCGAGCAGAATTGCGACACGCTGTCGGGAATCGTGTTGATCAGCGACGGACAGAACAACGCGGGGGTTGATCCCAAAACGGTGTCGGATCTGGCGGTCACCGCCAAGGCGCGGGTCATTCCAGTCGGTGTCGGAAGTCGCAACAAACCGGTGGCGTTACAGCTCGCCGAGATCCAATCCCCCACGCATGTCCATATCAACGATGGGTTTACGCTGTCGGCATTCGTCTCGGGTCAGGGTTTGCCCCGACAGCCGATGACAGTCGAACTGCTCAGCAAACTCGAACGGGATGAAGGCGACCCAGTGGTCGTTCAGACACGGGATGATCTCCTTCCCGCCGACGGCGCGCCGGTAACAGTTAGCTTCAACTACGTACCGACCGAAGCCGGTCGGCGGATCTTCCGGGTCCGCGCCCGTCCGACGACCAAAATCAAAGAACTGGGGGATGATCCGGTTCAAGACGACGTGTCAGTCGAGGTGGTCGACCGCAAGAGCCGGGTGCTGCTGTTGGCGGGTGGTCCGA
>JAPLOC010001179.1:5061-5803 GCA_026692825.1 Planctomycetota bacterium
GCGACTACCAGTTCGTCCGCAACCTGTTGCATCGCGACAAGTCGATCACCACCGATGTGCTGCTGCAAACGGGCGTCGTGGGAATCAGCCAGGAGTCGGACAATCTGCTGTTCGAGTTCCCGAAGACCCGCGAAGAGCTGTTCAATTACGACGTGATCGTCGCGTTCGATCCCGACTGGCGCAAGATTGGCGGAGACGACGGGGCCTCATTGATGCATCTGGCCGAGTGGTCGTACGCGCAGGCCGGTGGTTTGATTCTTGTGGCGGGGGAAGTCAACACGCCCCGAATGGCGACATCGTCGGAACAGACCCGGGAAGCGCTCGCGAAACTGCTGGAACTCTACCCGGTTGTTCTGGACGTCGCCCGGCTTTCCGATGAAGAGGAATACGCGACGGCGTGGCCGGTCGAATTCACCCGGGAGGGCCTGGAAGCGGGCTTTCTGCAGATCACCGACAATCCGCTCACCTCGGCGACCGCTTGGCGGGAGTTCCCTGGAATCTTCCGCTGCTTCCCGACAAACAATCCCAAGTCGGCCGCCACGGTTTATGCCCGCGTGGCCGACGCCCGCAGTCCGGAACCGCCGATCCTGCTCGCGTCGCAATTCTATGGTGCCGGCCGAGTGATGTATCTGGGCAGCGCCGGGATGTGGCGGCTGCGAGCGCTCGATGAGGCGTTCTACGACCGCTTCTGGATCAAATTGTTGCGTGAAGTCGGACAAGGTCGACTGCTCCGCGGGACGAA
>JAPLOC010001180.1 GCA_026692825.1 Planctomycetota bacterium
AATGACATTCCAGTCTTTTCCGCCGAACAGGCCGAACATTCCGTTTTCCCTCCGCGTACAATGTCTGGGTCGATCCGACGAACTACCTTCGTCGGCATCTTCGGTCAGGCGACGTCTGTTGTGCTGATCTGTGGATTGTTCTATCAGTCTGCCGATGGGAATTCTACGATCTGACGACGAATCGATCGCGGACCGAATTCGAAACGAACCCCTGTCGTCGCAGCCAGCCCCGCCGATTGAAACGGCGGCACCGGCGGGCGATGTATTTGAAACGTTGACACATGTCCCACACACCGAACCCGGGATCCTCCGCGTCCAGTGACCCTGTTCAGCACGACCGACCGGAATCGGCCGACACGGGGTCTGTGATTCACACTCGGGATCCCATCGTGATCCCCCGGGGCGAAGCGTATCCCGACTTGAGAGTGCCCCCGCGTCCCCCGCGATGGAAGTGGCCGATCCTGCTGTTTCTGGCCACCTGCGCCACCACCTTTTATCGCGGGGCCGAGACGTTTCAGTGGCAAATCGTTCAGAATCCCGAAACGCACCAGTGGCAGGAAATCGCGTCGAAAACACACTATTACCAAGACGGAATCATCTATTCGGTCTGTGTGATGGCGATCTTGCTGGCTCATGAAATGGGACATTACCTGCAAACCCGCCGGTACGGTGTTGAAGCCTCTCCACCGCTGTTCATCCCCATGCCGATCAGCCCGTTTGGCACCATGGGAGCGGTCATCCTGCAGCGTGGCAGCAACGCCGACCGCAAGCAGATGTTTGACATCGCCATCAGCGGACCGCTCGCGGGGCTGGTGGTCGCGGTCCCGCTCGCGATCTGGGGAATCCTGAATTCCCCAATCCATCCTTACATGTCGAGTCCGCACGATACGAAAATCCGCATCCCCTTGATTCTGGACTGGATGCTCCACTGGCTGCGGGAACAGCCTCCGCCCGGCTACAGTTTCTATTTCAGCCCCCAGTTGTTCGCGGGCTGGGTCGGGTTCTTTATCACCGCGCTCAACCTGCTGCCGATCGGACAACTCGACGGCGGCCACATTCTGTATTGCCTGACTCCGCAGCGGGGACCGCGACTGTCCCGGATGATCTACAGTTTCCTGCTCGCGGTGGTGATCTTCGGCACACTACTCTTCGACAGCCGATTGATGGCCTGGTCGGTGATCCTGGGCCTGCTCTGGTACATGGGTGTGGAACACCCGCCGACGGCCGACGATTCGGTTCGGCTGGGTCCCGTCCGGTTTTTCCTCGGCTGTCTGACGCTGGCCTTCGTCCTGATTGGTTTTACCCCCATTCCGTTTGGATAGTTGATTTGGGTGGCAGGTGGCCAACGGGAATCCTGGGTGTGGAGTGCCAAACGGCACGTGGGCCAGTTGTCGGTCTCACCCTCAACCGGTACATTGACCCGCTTCCCGTCCGTTTTCCGCAGGTTCTCCCCAGATTCAACATGAGCGGCTCCTTCATCGATATGCGCAGCGACACCGCCACCCGGCCCTCGACCGCGATGCGGAATGCGATGGCCCAGGCGGAGGTTGGGGACGATATGAACGGGGAAGATCCGACCGTCAATCGGCTCGAGGCCCGCGTCGCCGAACTGCTGGGGAAGGAAGCCGCCGTATTCGCGTGTTCGGGAACCCAGTCGAATCAAATGGGAGTCCGGGTGCATTGTCAGCCCGGTGATGAACTGCTGATCGACCACACCGGACACATCGCCAATTATGAACAGGGTGGGCCGGCGGCACTGAGCGGGGTGACCTGTCGCCTGCTGCCCGGAACCAACGGCATCCTGGATGTTCCGATTCTTGAGGAGAGAATCCAGCCCGACAACCAGCATTACTGCATCACCCGGCTGGTCTGCCTGGAAAATACCACCAACGTCGGTGGAGGACGTGTTTATCCCCAGGCGACAATCGAACGGGTCTGTGACTGGGCGCATGGTCATGGCTTGAAGGTTCATCTCGACGGGGCGAGGCTGTTCAACGCCGTGGTGGCGAGTGGTCGAACCGTTCGGGAGATTTGCGCGAAGATTGACACCGTGTCGATCTGTTTTTCCAAGGGGCTGGGCTGTCCGATGGGATCCGTGCTGGTGGGGTCACAGGCCGAGATCACCAAAGCCCGGCGGATTCGCAAGCTGTTCGGCGGGGCGTTGCGACAGGCTGGTATTGTGGCGGCAGCCGCCGAGTATGCGCTGGAACA
>JAPLOC010001181.1 GCA_026692825.1 Planctomycetota bacterium
GACATGTCGCCAGCAGGATCGTTCCGTCCTTGAGTTCGTCACCACGACCATCGAAGCCCGATTCCAGAACCAACCGGGCCCCTCGCTCCTCGCTGGCGCGTAAATCACACTCCCGCCGCAGGCGGGGTGTGAACGGTTACATCCAGCGTGCTCGGACAATTTACATTTCGTAAAGTGATCAAAGATCGAATCGTTAATATTCGTTGGCATGAATGGGATCTGACAGCCGGTGATCCGAGTGAAGCATGCGAGACTGGCGAACCCGACGAGTATTTGAATCGTCCGCATTGTCCAAAGGTTGCCAAGGAGATCGGTGACTTATGGCAAGTCTGCCTAAAAGATGGAGCTGTGGTGGATATTGAAATTCAACGTACCTCCTGGGACTATGACGTCCGCGTTCACACCAACTCGTGGTCGGGTGAGCACCTGTTTCTTGGGTGCCATCCAAAAGCAGATTCTGAAAGGGGTCGCTGGATTATTGTGTCCGAAACGGGACGACAGTGGCTTGAATCAAACGTGGGTGGATGGGTGGCGTTTCAGGAGGTTCCAGTCCTTACTGTGGAGGAGTGACAACGGTGGAAAGGGTGTGATTCGCCCAATGTGCACGTTTTTTGGGAATTCGTCATAATCGGGACCCGAATTGACTAGCGTCCACCACCGGGTACGCAACGACGCTTCAGCGCCCAGTGCCTCGGAATCCGCCGGCGAACTCAGGGACGGCACCCATTCCGCGGACGCTGCCCGATCCCCACTGGCCGGCCACCCGCCGCCGACGATCGCTTGTCGCCGCCTGGCACGGCCCGATTGGAACGCCAGCGACCACGCTCCCAGCGGCCCGCTCGTCGGAAGCGTCCCCGTCCCCCCGAGCGATTCCCGTCCGATTCTTCTGGCGGCGACGATTCCCGAACGTTAGAATCCTGTGAACGACGCCAGCATCGGGCGCCACCGCGAAGTTCCCTGGAGACTCCGCCGCGCGACCCCCGACACAGCGGACCGTTTCACTGCCTGAGGATGTTCGCTCCTCTGGTTCTTGCTCGATGGAAAGCGGCATGGCATGTGTAGGGAACGCTCAATTCGATCGAAGTTCGATGTCATCTTGGATCAGGAATGAAATGGATGATTCACGTCTTCTTTCATTTGTTTGCAAAGATGCCCGGCTGGGGGAAGCTCGCATGTTGTGCGTCGGCTCTCTTTGTCATATATCTTGCTTGCATGGGGCCGGTGTTGTTTTTTGCGGTGTATAGTAACTCCGATTGGATCTGTGCCTTTTACCATGGATTCTACTGGCCAGTGATTCACACTTCGTTTATTGGCAATTGCCTCGCGCCGTATCTTCACTTTTGGTATGATTTGGCGCTACAATTGTGAATGACCGACAGTTCAGTTTGTGCGAAGCGGAATGGGCTCCTCTCGGCATCAAAGTCGGTTACCATCCGACGGTTCCATGCATCCGCTGCCGCCAACCATCCGTTGGCCCTCCGGAAATTCGAAGATCTTCCCAGGACGGCCACCCTCCGCCGCTGACAATCGTCACTCCACCTGTCTCGCGCCCGAACCGCCATCGACCAACTTCCCGGAAGCCGCCGACCAGCATCCGCGCCAGCCAACCGGAACGATTCCCACCCGATTCTTCTGGCGGCGACGATTCTGGCACGGTAGACTCAGGCGACTGACGCCAGCATCGGACTTCACTGCGAAGCTCCCTATTGCTGGAGCACCTCTGTTCATGCTTCGTTCCATGTACATCATTGCCGCTTCATTTCGACGGTTTTTGCTCGGTCGTTTCCGTGGAAAGATCTCAGGCCGAACGCTCAACGAAGCGCTGATGGCCTGTATTCTCGCCAGTTGTTTCGCGACTGCGACTCTCGGCGGCAATCAGGATTGTGATGCCGAACTGGGATCAGCGCGATACCAATCAGCAACTCGCAAATATACTTTCGAGATCCTGCCGAATACAGCGGGGGAATCGCGGATTCGGGGATCTCGCGGCCGATTGGCAGCATCGTCATTGAACGATAAGGACAGAATTCTATGGGAGGCAGATCTTGTCAATGCGCAAAAGCCACTGGGCGCAATTGTAACCGACGATGGAACTTTCGTTGTTACCGTGGGCGATCTCAGTATGTTACACGGGCGCTGCGCTGTTGCAATTTACGACGGACGAGGTGAAGTGGTGACGGCACTTTCAGTAAATCAATGCGCGGCGTTGGGCACGATCAGTCATCAGGGATTCACGGTGGTGAAAAGTCGCGAAAACACGATTGATCCGGATCGAGTGGTTGCCGTCGCTTTCAGCGACAGCCAGCAAACACTGGGGGTTCGATTCCTCGGCGGGATCAAAGTGGTTTTGGATTTGACCACGGGTGCGCCAGTATCCGGTAAGTATGACAAACTGGCAGCGACTGAGGCGAACAGCGCCATAAACAACCTCAGACTCGACGTGGAGTCGACGATCGATGAGCTGATCGATTCGGAAGACGTGGGAGATCAGTATAGCGGGCTGATTCTGATTGGCCAGGAATCCATGCGGCATAAACTGTCACGGATCGAAAAAATGCGAACTGCAGTCAAAGAAAGCAATACGAAGCCTCGCATAACGGGTAATGAGGAGCTTGTTGAGAGGGTCATCAAACATCTTAAGAAGTAATCGCTCGCCAGACAGGCCGACGATTTTCGCGGGTTCGTTTCGAGATTTTCCGAACGCGAGCGCGAAGGAGCGACCGATGGCCCGATTGCGAGTGGCCGACGGCGTAGATCCCGGCCGATCCCGTCACGCTGATCGAACCCACCATCGCTTCGTCCGGCAATCACTCCGACGCACTCCTGGATCGCCAATCGCCGCCCACCAGCGCACGTGCCGTCGCCCGACTCCCAGTATCGGACATTCGCCGCCACGGCCCCCCAGAATGTCGTCCCGCGGCGTCAACTCGACTCGGCGATCTTGACGACCCTTCGCTGACGATCACACCACTCCGACTGGCTCGCCCCTGCCGATCACTCCTCCGGCGCTCGCACCGCTGCGATTCCCACCCGATTCTTCTGGCAGCGACGATTCGGCCGCGGTAGAATTCGGCGAAGGGTGCCGGCAAAATGTTTCGACTGAAGTCATTCCGTCGAGCGCGGCACGTTTCTCCGACAGCGACAGTATGAACTACAAGCAGCATGCTCGAATTTGGGCTCCAATTGCCGCCGTCATGCTGGCATTCACATTCAAGACATTCTGTTTTCCAATAGTGTATCGAATGGCGGAGGATAATTCGCCGGACGGGAAGTATCGAGCAGAATTGACCTGCCCAATGTGCGATGATCCCTGGGTTAGCTTTTCAGTGACGAACCGGCTGACGAACGAATTGGTCTATCAAGGCAAGGTTCGATCGACGTCCGCGGACATTGGTTTCACGCGAGGCGACACGATATGTTGGTCTCCGGAGGGCGATACTGTGACACTTCGACTTGGAGACGAGTGTACGATGCAACTAGGTCTTCCCTGACCTGTGGCCATGTTGGACGCCGACCGTCCCCGTCCACAATCCCACCCGCCAGTTGCGGACCACCCCGCCGCCGTTCGTCCCTCTGCGCCTGGCTCGCGCCCACACCGCCATTGGCCAGCACCCGCTCCCCGTCGCCCGCTCGATGACAGCCTCCCCGGCCAGCGATGCGATTCCCACCTGATTCTTCTGGCGGCGTCGATTCGGAGACGGTAGAATCCGTTGAACGACGCGAGCACCGGACTTCACCGCGAAGCCCCACTGGCAAGCGCGCCGCGTCCCCCCCCAGACCCGACGGACCGTTTCACTGCCTGAAGAGGCTCCTTACTCTGGAACGGATTCGATCTCATTGGATGTGACCATAATGCCTGGTACTTTTCATGATCCGTGTACCCAGCGGACCGCACTGCGAAGAAGGAAGGCGATTACTCACCTTGTTTGCGTAGGAATCGGCGTGGCAAGCTTGCTTTACATCAACCTCGAAGCACGTTGTATTTGCGGATGGAGTGACGCATCGGGTCGTGGATTGTGGCTCATGGCCAATCGATGGTATTGGATACTTGGACTCGTGGTGTTTGTGATTTGTATTGTCGTGAGCACGTTGTGCGATTTATATACCATTGGCCCGAGACACATGCGCAATTGGAGAAGCGCAATTGTTATCGGTTTCCTGCACATGATGGGTGTGGCCTGGTATTGGATTTGTGTGATTCGTCACAGTGCACCGTCCCACGATCACACCCGGGATTGCCGACTAAGTGCGGATCGATGTCGAAGGGCCCCGTTTCTACCCACAGATTCTGGTGACGAACCAAAAAACGAAAACGATCCAGATTCGCCGAACCGTCGATGAACGATCAACCACTCGGCGAGTCGCATTCCAAGCCGAAACCAGTAGAGTGAGATCGCCGAATCGCCGGAATGAGTGTAAGCGTTCCCCAAACACGCACTGGATATTCCGCGTATTTTCGCAGGTTCGTTTCGAGAAGTTCCGAACCCGAGCGAGAAGTGGTGGCCGATGGCCCGAGTGCGAGATCCAGATTTGTGGAAGGCGTGGCGTGAACCGTGGAGGTGATTGCGGAGCCCGTGCCGACGGGATGGAGGGTAGAGCGCCCGGTCACGCCGATCGAGTCGCAGCTTCGCGTCGCCCAGTTATCGCTCCGACGCTTTCGCGGGTTGTCCATCGCCGACCGCAGTCCGAACTCGCTGATCACTCGCTGGCATCTTCGATTTCATTTTCGGATTCGTCGACTGTGGCACCTTCCTTTGCGGGAGGTATTCGTTTCCCAACGAACGGGTCGAGCCCATCGTTGCACCGGACGATAGTCTCCAGAGTCTCGGGAATCGTGATCCTCCAAGTGTTGACGCCGCCCGTTTGTGCTTCGAAGACGTACGGGTCCGACTTCGGTACTTCGTAAACTCTCGGCCAATCGCAGAGAGGAATCTCATTCGTTCGTGGGATTTGGTCGTCCGTCCCGTGACGGCGAATGATTCCTCCCAGAATGCGCAGAATGCGAGTCGCCTTCCGCGGTGAGTTCGATCTGTCAGCGATCGGCAATTCGAGTGCGTCGAAAATTTGCGACCAATCGCCGTCGGCCAGCTCAGTCGGTGCGTCTGCGATCAGAATGTCCCGGAGAAAGTACGTCCCTTCGGGCCACTGCACAGCCGACACCGGTGGCCATCGGCGGCACAGAAACCCCCATTGTGGGACTGGTTTATAGGACTTGAAGTCTTCCCCCGATTGTGAATCAATTCCATTCCCGTCATAGACAGCACGCAATTCACCCGTGGGAACCAGACCTCCGTACTCAATAGTCAACTTGGGATCGGCTGGCAGTCCGATCGGCCAGTGCGCCTGGCCGTCAACGTATTCTGGTTTCCCTTCCAGCGGACCGACAAACGACACAATCTTTCCATCGGGAGCGATCAAAACAACGCGATCATCGTCGCTCGGCTCGGGTCGCGTCCAGAGATCGTCACCGATCATCCGTACGGAACTACGGCCAAACTGACAGATCAGCCATACGCCTCGGAACTGCAGTTCCTCTGATAGCGCAGGCGCAAATTCGATATTTGAGATCGCAGTCGGATCGGGACAGCGGATCGAATCATCCAGTGATCGACCGGGGAACACGTTGACCAAAAGTTCTCGCCACTCGCCGGTCGGCGTCTTTGCCGCCAATTCATACTGCCCAGGTCGAATGAGTCCAAAATCGGCTATGCCATCCGCGTTGGTGGACAATTCGACCGAGACTCTCGTTCCGATTTCGAAGAGATTTCCGAACATCGTCAACTTGCATCCCGCCACAGGCTGTCCAGGGGGATCTCCAAAATGGACACGAAAGCGCACCGAACACCAGTCAACCGACGTCGAAGGGACGGGAGTCGCGGATGCCGGCGCACTCAGTCGCTCGATCCGCATTTGCAGCGATTCATTTGCCTGTTGGTTCTGCTCCAGCAGCGCCAAGTTCGTCCGCCGC
>JAPLOC010001182.1 GCA_026692825.1 Planctomycetota bacterium
CACGAAACTTCGGGAAGGGAGAAAGAACGTGATCCGCTGCAACCACATCGGCTGACTCTCCACCGGCGTATTCCCCCCGGAAAGCAACTGCAACACAATCACGGTGACAATCACCAAGAGCGCGAACTGTGCCATCGTGCGCGCCACCGTCCCCATGAAGATTCCGAGCGCGGTCGCGAAAAACAGGTACAGCACCACCCCCGCCAGAAACAGCATCGGAGAGCCGGCAATCGGTACTGCGAGAACCGTCCGCACAACCACGAACAGCGACACCGCGACTGCGACCAGAATCACCAGACCGTTCGCCCAGACCTTCGCCATCGCGATATCGAACGCCGTCAACGGCATGACCAGCAGGTGCTCGATGGTCCCCTGTTCCCGTTCCCGCAGCAGAGCGGCTCCCGTCAGCACCATGGTCAGCAGGGAAACCTGGTTGATGATGGCGACCACACCGGTGAACCACGATGTGGTTCCATTGGGATTGAACTCGCGGCGGGTGACAACCGAAACCGCCGGCCCGGACCGTTCGTCACTTCGCTGCAGAAACGTGGTCGTCTCACTCAGGATGATGTTGGAGATGTATGACGATCCCACTCCCGCCTGCAGCATCGCCGTCGCGTCAACATTGAGCAGCAGTTCCGGATGCCGGCCGGCACGCGCGTCGGCTTCGAACCGCGGGGGAATCTCCACGACGAAAATGTACTTTCCCTGGTCCATCGCATGTTCGACATCCTGGGGGGCGACTTTCACCGGCCTCAGGAACCGCGGTGGATAGAACGCGTTGAACAGTTGCCGCGACAGCGCGGAATCGTCCTCATCGACGAAAGCGATCGACGCGTTGTGAACCTCCGACGAGGTTCCTGTCGCCTGGCTGTAAATCGCCAGGGTGAACGAGTAGATCACGAAGACCACCAGCACCACATCGTGACGCAGACTGCGGAGTTCCTTCGTTCCCAGCCAGAAAATCGTCGCCAGTCGTTTCATTTCAAGCCTCCTGCTTCGTGAGCAGATAGCAGGTCGCCACTGTCAGCACCGGAACGAACAGTCCCAGGGCCAGGGCGTCGAACGCGATGTCGGGGAATAGCAGTCCCTTCGTGTACGCCCCGACGCTGGCGTGCATGTAATAGGTTGTCGGCCAGAGGGTTCCAATCAGCCGGGCACTTCCCTCCTGCGTCGAAACCGGTTGCATCAGCCCCGAAAACTGAACCGTCGGAAGCATCGTAACGACGGTGGTCACGAAGACCGCCGCAACCTGACTGGAGGTGAATGTCGAAATCAACTGGCCGATTCCCGTGGTCGCCGCGACGTACAGCAGCGTACACAACAGCAGAGTCAACCCGCTCCCCTTGATGGGGACGTCAAACACAAGGAGGGCCATCGCCGTCAACACACAGAAGTTGATCATGCCGATCGCCAGATAGGGAAGTTGCTTCCCGACCAGAAATTCGAGCTTGGTGGTTGGCGTGGTGTAGAAGTTCGAGATGGATCCCAGTTCCTTTTCCCGCACAATGCTGACGGCCATCAGTGTCGCGGGAATAAGGATCAGCAACAGCGCCGGCACACTGGGAACCATCGCGTAGATGCTGTCGAAGGTGGGGTTGTATTTGAATCGCGGTTGGATTCGCACGGCCGGACCGGTGAACTTCGCCTCCGAGGTGCGTTTCGCCAGATCCTCCAGATAGGTGGTCGCGACACTGGTGGTGTAATCCTTCATCGTTTCCGAGCGAAACGGATTGGAACCGTCGATCGACGCCGCCACCTCGGGCTGGCGGCCCGATTTCAAGTCCTTACCAAAATCCTTGGGAATTTCCAGCGCGACCGACAGATTGTTCGCTCGCAGCCGCTCTTGCGATTCTTCTTGAGTCTGGATCGCGGGGGCGATTTCCTGAAAGTAGCGAGAGCCCTGATAGGCCGCCAGAAAC
>JAPLOC010001183.1 GCA_026692825.1 Planctomycetota bacterium
AAGCGGGAATTCAGGCGGAATCACTGCACCCCGACTGCGTGGTGATCGACTTCATCATGGGACGTAATGAATCCCTGATGATTGCCCAAAACCTGCGCAAGAACGCCGAGTACACCGATGTGGTCCTCGTCGGTTTGCTCAGCGATGACGACAATGCGAGCGGTTTCGACCGCTCCATTTTCAGCGAAACCTTCCGTAAGCCGTTCGACGTGGCGCTGCTCGCCGAGCGGATTCGCACTCTGGTGAGCCGCCGCAAGCAGCTCGCCTAGTCGAATCTTCGCCCCCGAATCGCCGGTGGATCACCGGGAGTCTTTCGAACGGCCAGGGACGGCCCTCTTGGGTGAGTGGTCCCTCTCGCCGGCGAGCCGGGGCGGTTTTGTTTGCGAAAATTTCGCTATCCGGCCTGTTCAGTTGTCCTGAACGGGCCGGTTTTGTTCTTTGTGGATTGTATTCAGCACCGTCTCCGGTCGGTGAAACTTACGGATGGTCCGGACTAGACGATTCGGAAACTGATCACTGGCTGCGGCGTCCCGACGGAATCACCGCAGCCACCAATGCGAATCTCAGTTGAGCGTGTCGTTTCCGGTCTGGTCGAAATCCGCAATGTTATCATTGAAACTCCAGAACCAATCGCGGCCAACGCCACCCGTCAACAAGTCCTTGAACGACCCATCGGACGTGAGCGTCAGGTCATTCAGCAGTTTCGTGCCATTCCTACCCCCACCGTTTTTCAGGTGACCGATTCGACCGGCAGCGTCGAGATCGGTACGAGTCCATTCGGCGACAATTGCGGCGATTGCGGTCCGATCCAGGTATTTCGACGATTCGTTGTAGTAGGAGACCGCGTTCCCACCAACCAGAATGTCGTCATCCACTCCACCATCCAACGTGTCGAGTCCCGTCCCTCCAAACAGGATGTCGCGTCCCCCCAAGCCATACAACCAATCAGCGCCAGCCCCTCCAAACAACACGTTGTCGAGAGCGTTCCCGGTGATCCTATCGGTTTTCGCCGTCCCGACGACCATTTCAAAGGTGTCAACCGCGGACAAGATCAACGAGAGGTTCACGTTGACGTCTTGGCGAGTTGTGATCCCAAGATCGATCGTCACGCCGAGAGACGTCGTCGCGGAGAAGTCGAGTAAATCGTTTCCTTGACCGTTGGTTTCAACCAGTGAATCGTAACCCATCGCGGCGTTCGCGGCGAATTTGTAGGTGTCGTCGCCAAGTCCGCCAACGAGCCGATCATCGCCGGCGGCCCCCGTCAAAACGTCGTCTCCAGCGCCTCCCGTGATTTCGTTTGCCAGCGTGTTTCCCGTAATGGAATCCGCCTGTGTGCCACCGATCACATTTTCAAATGTGGTCGCCGACCCGAGAATCAGTGACAGGTTGGAATTGACCACCTGAGTTCCCGTCGTCGCGAGATTGATCGTCACGCCTTGGGTTGTCGACCCAGAGAAGTCGAGCGTATCGATTCCGCCTCCCGTTTCGTTGAGAGTGTCGGTACCCAACGACGAATCTGTCGCGAAATTGTAGCGGTCGTTCCCCGCGCCACCGATCAGCGTGTCATTTCCCGCTCCCCCGATCAAAACGTCGTCTCCGCCATTTCCAGTGATCGAATTCGCAAAAGCGTTTCCAGTCAACGTGTCGGCAAGATCGCCGCCGACGAGATTCTCGAAGGCCGTCGCGGAGCTCAACGTCAAAGACAGGTTCGCGTTGATCGCCTGAATTGTCGGCAATTCGAGGTTGGCCATGATCGACCGGCCTGAGGTCAGCGAGAAGTCGAGAGTATCAACTCCTCCTCCCGACTCGTCGAGTTGATCACTTCCCAGCGCGAAGTCCGTGTCGAATCGGTAAGTGTCATTACCGACCCCTCCGATCAGAATGTCATCGCCGCCGGCACCGGACAGCGCGTCATTTCCAAACCCTCCAACGATCGTATTGACCAGATCATTTCCAGTCAGAATGTCGTTCCCCATTCCGCCGGTGAGGTTCTCAATCGCATCAGCGGCAATCAACGAAAGCGTCAGGTAGGAATTCACGATTTGAGGGGTGGGTATTCCCAGATTGACGTTTATCGCAGCCGTCGATTGCGAAAAGTCCAACGTGTCGACTCCCGCGCCGCCGGTCTCCTCAATCACATCTGAACCGAGCGCCGACGGCGCGGTGAAGGCGTAGGTGTCGTCACCAATTCCTCCGGTGAGTCGATCGTTGCCGGCTCCACCGATGAGGACATCATTGCCCGCACCGCCTGTCAGGGTGTCCTTGCCCGCGCCGCCGCTCAACCAGTCGATTCCTCCCGCTCCCGTCAGAACATTGGCGAGCGCGTTCCCGGTCAAAACGTTGTCGAGGCTCCCGCCGATGACATTGTCGAGTGTTGTCGCGGAACTGAGTGTCAGTGTCAGATTCTGGTTGACCGTTTGTGCCGCGGCATTGGACAGGTCAACACGGATTGTCAGGGCTGAGGTCTGGGAGAAATCGAGAGTATCGATTCCGCCTCCCGCCTCGTTGATCGTGTCAACGCCCAGTTCCACATCGGTGTCAAACACGTAGGTGTCGTCGCCAGCACCGCCAATCAGCGTGTCGTTGCCACCTCCGCCAATCAGTATATCCGCCGCTTTGCCGCCGGTGATCGTGTCGTTCCC
>JAPLOC010001184.1:0-2681 GCA_026692825.1 Planctomycetota bacterium
GGCGAGATTTGCCAGCATTTTGATTGGGGATGATCGCAAAGGTGCCGATCTATCAGACCACGTCGTACGTCTTCAATGACTGCGACCACGCGGCACGTCTGTTTGGTCTCCAGGAATTCGGGAACATCTACACTCGGCTGATGAACCCGACGAACGACGTTCTCGAACAGCGTCTCGCCGCTCTCGAAGGGGGTTCTGGCGCGTTGGCCGTCGCTTCAGGTCAGGCCGCCGAGTCGTTGGCGATTCTCAATATCGCCCAGACGGGGCAGAATATCGTTTCCTCGTCGAGCCTGTACGGCGGCACGTACAACCTGCTGCATTACACGCTGCCGAAGTTCGGTATCGAGACCAAGTTCGTCGACCAAAGCGACCCCGAGAACTTCCGCAAGGCGATCGACAAGAACACCCGGGCGTTCTTCATGGAGACGATCGGCAATCCCCGGCTGGACGTTCCCGACTTTGACGCGATCACAAAAATCGCGCATGACAACGGAATTCCGGTCATCGTCGACAACACGCTGGCGTCCCCCGCGTTATGCCGGCCGTTCGAACATGGTGCCGACGTGGTGGTCCACAGCGCAACGAAGTTCATCGGCGGCCACGGAACCAGCATTGGCGGGATCATTGTCGAGAAGGGGGATTTTCCCTGGAACAATGGCCGATATCCCGAACTGACGGAACCCGACCCGAGTTACCATGGTCTGAAATTCTTCGAGACGTTCGGGCCGATGCACATCGCCTACATCCTGAAAATCCGCACGCAGTTGCTGCGAGATCTGGGGCCGGCGATGAGTCCGTTCAACGCGTTCATGTTTCTGCAAGGCTTGGAAACCCTGCATCTGCGCATGGAGCGACACAGTTCCAACGCTTTGGCTGTCGCGAAATTCCTGCAGTCGCACCCCAAGGTATCTTGGGTCAACTACACGGGACTCGAAAATCACTCCAGTCACCAGCTCGCCAAAAAGTACCTGCCGAACGGTTGCGGCGCGATTCTGGGGTTTGGGATCAAGGGGGCGACCGATACCCAGCAACGCGAAAACGGCCGCTCGCTGATCAATCACGTCAAGCTCTTTTCGCATCTCGCGAACGTTGGAGATAGCAAGAGCCTGATCATTCACCCGAACTCGACCACCCACCAGCAACTGACCCTGGAAGAACAAAAGGCCACGGGGGTGACTCCCGACTACATCCGTCTGTCGATCGGTACCGAAGACCCGCTCGACTTGATTGACGATCTGAAGCAGGCCCTCGAGGCGGTGTAGCGGCGAGACGGCATGCGATCGCCCGGGAAATGTCCCGTTTGGAATGGCATCCATGCAGAATTGTTGATACAAATGCCTATGTCACGACGATGACACAATTCGTGGAACATCGCTGCCGGTGGGAGTTTGAGCATGTTGACGATTCCGGGGAGTTTCCATTCCTCTCGCGAATTCTGTGACCGCGTCTCGCGACGCGACGTCCTGCGGATTGGCACTCTCGCCGCGATGGGGACGGCGGGGGGCTGGACGCTTCCCGACATTCTGCGAGCGGAATCGCTCTCGGGACGGAAGACCCCGAAATCGGTCATCATGATTTACCTGGTGGGAGGACCTCCCCATCAGGATATGTTCGATCTGAAGCCGGAAGCCCCCAAGGAAATCGCCGGCCCCTGGCGACCGATCGCGACGAATGTTCCCGGGTTCGAAATCTGCGAAGCGTTTCCCCGGCTGGCCAAACTGGCTGACAAAATGTCGGTGATTCGCTCGCTGGTCGGCAATCAGCACGATCACGACGCGATCCAGGTGTTCAACGGCCACGACCCCAAGAAACCGAAACCGTCGGGGGGCTGGCCGCAGTTTGGAACGGCGGTGTCGAAGCTGATGGGGCCGGCCCGTCCGGAATCGCCCCCGTATGTCAGCCTCTGCTACACCTGCACCCACGGCCCGTACAACGAACCCGGCCCCGGCTTTCTGGGGACGGCGCACTCGCCGTTTCGACCGTTGGGGGATACGCGGCACGACATGATTCTGAACGGAGTGACTCTCGATCGGCTCGCCGACCGGAAGTCGCTGCTGAAGGGATTCGATGTCATTCGACGGGAAATCGACCAGTCCTCAATGATGACGGGACTTGACGCGTTCACCGAACAGGCGATGGGGTTACTGACCTCTTCGAAGCTGGCCGACGCGCTGGATCTCTCGCAGGAAGACCCGCGCGTGGTGGCACGGTACGGGACCGGCGACCCGAAGATCATGATGGATGGCAACGGCGCGCCGCGCGTTCCGCAAAGCCTGCTGGTCGCCCGCCGGCTGATCGAGGCGGGTGTCCGCGTTGTGACGTTGAACTACAGCAAGTGGGACTGGCATGGCGGAACGAACGCCGAGGGCCGGGCCAACAACTCGATCTTTCTGCGGGAACAGGAAGATTTTCCGGTGTTCGACCAATGCGTGAGCGCGCTCGTCGAAGATCTGCACCTGCGGGGCCTTGCCGACGACTGTGCCGTTGTCATTTGGGGGGAATTCGGCCGGACGCCGAAGATCAGCCCGATTGTCGGCCGCGACCATTGGCCGCAGGTGAACTGCGCGCTTCTGGCGGGTGGTTCGATGCGGCATGGGCAAATCATCGGCTCGACCGACCGGATCGCCGGTGAGGCAGCGTCGCGACCGGTGACGTTTGGCGATGTCTACGCGACTCTGTTC
>JAPLOC010001184.1:2699-4599 GCA_026692825.1 Planctomycetota bacterium
CTCTGTTCAAACATCTCGGCATTGACTCCACGCACGCGACGATTTCCGATCTGAACGGCCGCCCGCAGTATTTGGTTGAGGACAATTCTCGAGCAATTGGGGAGTTGATTTCGTAAGGGAAACGGTATCGTTGGCAATGCCATAATCGCCGTTGAAGTGAACAGTTTCCCGTCCCGTCAATGTACGATCGCGCCATGCCCACCGAGCGATTCCCCAGCGGTCTCATGTCCACCTGCTGCCTTCCCTGGGACGAGCGTCACCAGTTTGCCGAGCGGATCTTTCGCAGCGCCGTTCAGGCCGCGTTGCGGGGAACGGAATTGCTTTATGTCTTCGGCACCGCGGGCGAGGGATACGCAGTCACCGACCGGCAGTTCACCGAGATTGTGACGGCGTTCGCCGACGAAATGCGGTTGGGGGGGGCCGAACCGATGGTGGGGCTGATTGACCTCTCGCTGGGGACGATTCGCGAACGGATCGCCCGTGCCCGCGACTTGGGCGTGCGGCGATTTCAGATTTCGCTTCCCGCCTGGGCCGCCCTGCGCGAGGTGGAATTGTTTCAGCTCTTCGACCAGACCTGTGGCGCATTCCCCGATTGTCAGTTCATGCACTACAACCTTCCCCGCACCAAACGCATGGTGACGGGAAAGGAATATGGCCGACTCGCCGACGCTCATCCCAATCTGGTGGCGACAAAGAACTGCGGCGATTCACTGTCGCACATCCAGAGTCTGATGCTCGACGCGCCGCAACTGCGGCATTTTCTCTCCGAGAACGGCTACGTTTACGGTTCGCTGTTTGGTGAATGCGGGATTCTGGTGTCGTTCATCATGAACTGGCCCAAGTTGCGGTCGCTGTACGAGGCGGGGCGACGGCGAGACGTGACAACGATGCTGGCGATCCAACGCGAGATTCGCGTGGTGATCCAAACACTGTTTGAAACCGTTCCCGATGATCGGATCGATGGGAGTTATGACAAGCTGTTTGAGAAGATGTACGACCGGGAGTTTCCGCTGCGCCTGCTGCCGCCGTATTTGGGATCCAGTGATGCCGAATTCGAGACGTTTGTGGCCCGTTTGAAAGAGCGGCTGCCAGAGTGGATCCCGCAAGAAGTCGGGTGAGCCAGGTTTCCACCGTGTTGGTGGGCGAGACCAAAATTGCCGGGATTCGATGGCATCCTGGCGATGACTGCGACAGTCGTAGTCAATCACCCTCGCCAGACCGGGGGCCAGCGGTCATAATTCATGAACGGTTCGTGATCTGTTCGTTTTGCGCCCGGCCGCTCGGGAAGGTTTCCGCATGTCCACCGACATCTCAACGCTTCTGAACCTGGTTTCCCGTCGTCAGATGTTGCGCGCCAGCGCGACGGCAGGCGTAACTGCGGGTCTGGGGACGATCGGAAGGGCGAAAGAGAGTGCGCTCGAACGTCCCGCCGACGACCGCATGTTCGGCCGGGCGAAGAGCGTGATCTTTTTGTGGTTGTCGGGCGGCCCGCCCCAGCATGAGACGTTCGATCCCAAACCGGGTGCGCCGGCCGAAATTCGCGGCCCGTTCCGACCAATCTCCACGAATGTGCCGGGAATTCACTACTGTGAATTGCTCCCCCGCATCGCGGGAATGGCAGACAAGCTGGCGGTCGTGCGGTCCCTGTTCACGAACAACAACATTCATGGCGGAAGTGGGTATTGGCTGTTGACGGGACGCCAGTTAATCACGGGTGATGGCGAGAACCCGCGTCCCGACGACTGGCCCTATATGGGATCGATTGTCAAACTCGTCAAACCGAGCGATCGGCTTCCGGCCCTCACGTCGGTCACGCTGCCCGAGATTTTCATCGGGAATGGCGGAAATCCCGAGGCGGGGCAGTTCGGAGGTTTTCTCGGTGCGCAATGGAATCCCGAGA
>JAPLOC010001185.1 GCA_026692825.1 Planctomycetota bacterium
CGAGCGCCGATCTGCAACACGTCGGAATATTTCGCGACGAGTTCGACATGATGGGGGGTCATGACTTCGGTGACAATCGCGAGCCCGGTCACTTCGCGGGCCGCTGCCAGGAATTCCAGTCCCTTTTCCTTCATTCCCTGGAAGGCGTACGGACTGGTGCGGGGCTTGAATGCGCCTCCACGCAGCGCAGTCGCTCCTGCCGCCTTGACGATCTTCGCGATCTCGATGATTGACTCCTCCCCCTCCACCGAACACGGACCGGCGATGACGCCGATCGTGCCTCCGCCGATCGTCAGGCTGCCGACGGTGATCACGGTGGGATCTTTGCGGGTTTCACGGCTGGCGATTTTGTAGGGAGCCAGAATCGGCATGACCCTTTCCACTTCCTGGTCGGCTTCCAGCTCAGCCTGCATTCCTTCGCGTTCCGGACCGGTGGCGGCGATGACTGTCCGCTCGACCCCGATGATGATATGGGGCTTCATTCCCAGTTCTTCGATCCGCCGGGTGAGGCGTTCGATGGTGGTCTGGGAACAGAGCGGCTTGAGAACGACGATCATGATTGACTCCTCGACAGGCCAGTCCGATGCGAAGCGGTGCACTGGCGGATGGTGGGTTGAAAACGGCGGGGTTAAAAAGCGGGAAGGCTAAAAACAAAAACAGGCCCTGAAATCCGGAGATCTCAGGGCCTGTCACGAGTCACGTTTGTGTGGCGGTGTTCAGCAAACCGCACATCGCGTCGAGCCCTGAGAGCCCCGATAAAAATAGGTAAACCGCCACAACTGACCGCAATCGGCGGCCGCAGAGACTGGGTTCACACTATCGAATCGGTTGTTCACAAGACGGTCGACAAAAGGAGGAAGAACTTGATGCTGGGTTCCGTAGATACTCGATCCAGCGACAAGACCGCTGAACGATTTCCCGAATGAAATCGTTCGACCTGACATCAATCAGATCAACTTCAATCAATCCAGGAACGGTTTTCACGCTGCCTGAGCGGTTGCTCCGACAGAGATCGACGAGACAACACTTCGCAGCCCGTCAACTGCTTATCAGGCAGCACACCTCTGGGAAGTACAACACATATACTAAACCACCTCCTTCCGAACGGGGGACCACCCGGTTTCGGCGTTTCCACTTCGACGCCTACTCGCGGCTTTACATCCAGCCTGGCCACGTCTGACCATCGGCTCCGTACGCTCTATCTTTCTACATTCGGGTTTCACGAGAGTCAACCTCCATTTTTTTCGTTTTTACCATTTTGTTTTTGGGACACCGAATCACCGTGTGCGGTTCGCGAATTTCCTGCCCAGTCCACTCTACGACCGCTGCACACATACAATTCCACTGAAATCCAACTTTCCTTCATGCCGGGCGTGCAAGCCCCCCGCCCGTCAGTTAACATGTTTTGTCTGACGACGCCGCTTGAACCGAATTCACCCCGGCCAGAACATCACTGCTCATGCCTGAAGCCTCACTCGGAACCGCCAGTCTCGAATCGATTCAGAAGCTCCAGAAAGCGTATGAATCGATCAAGTCTCAGATGTCGCAGGTCATCGTCGGGCAGGAGGAAGTGGTCGAGCAACTGCTGATCGCCATGTTCAGCCGGGGCCACTGTATTCTGGAAGGGGTGCCCGGGCTGGCGAAAACGCTGATGATCAGCACGCTCGCCCGCACCCTCTCGATGAGCTTCAGCCGCATTCAGTTCACCCCCGACCTGATGCCGGCCGACATCACCGGAACCGACGTGCTGGAAGAAAACCGCACGACCGGCAAACGTGAGTTCCGCTTCATCGAAGGCCCGCTCTTCTACAACGTCATTCTCGCCGACGAAATCAACCGGACCCCTCCCAAGACACAGGCCTCGCTGCTCGAGGCGATGCAGGAGCGCCAGGTGACGGTCGGCCGAGTCCGCCATCAGCTCACCGATCCTTTCTTCGTCCTCGCGACCC
>JAPLOC010001186.1 GCA_026692825.1 Planctomycetota bacterium
ATCGCAAATCGCCACCGGCGGGGCACCGACCATCCTCCCGACAACCGGCGGAAAAATCCTGACAACTTCGGGGTCGGCAGGCCCCCCACCAATGACAATTTCGGGGACGGGTAACACCGATCCCTACATCGAGTACACGCTCGATGCGACAAACACCTTGGGGGTGGAGACGTTTTTTCAATTCGCGTTCGGAATCACGATCACCCCGAGTTCCGACAACAGTGCAATGAAATCTCAGCTTGAGGTGACACTCACCGACGATGGGTTTGGTCCATTGTTTCTGAAGCCGACGTATGACGGGTCAAATCCCTCCACCGGGATTCAGCGCGCCCTGTTGTCGACCGATGGTGGCGACTTCTTTCCGTTGTTTGGTGAATTCGGCCCGCTCGGCGGGACGATCACCCAGGCGGGGACTAGAGACTTTCAATTTGACCGGCCCGGTGCCAGCACCGGGGGGACCGGAATCATCTACAACTACATGGAACTGCTGGTTGGATTCACTCTGTCCCCCGGCGATTCCGTTCACCTGGCAGGTCGGATCGAGATCATCCCGCCCGTCCCGACCTCCAGCACGCCGGAGCCGGGAACGTTGACTCTGGCACTGCTGTGCGTTGTGCCGCTGGGGGTCTTGAAATACCGCCAGCGACGCGGTCGGTAAGAACCCGTCTAGGATCAAAACCACGTAGCGTGGAACTTGTTCCACGCGACTCACCTCAAGCGTTTCGCGCGAGTCTGTTCTCTTGAAGTCCTCAGAGTCGTTTTCCACGACAATGTCCGTTGATACGCGCACTGCCGACTCGCTGCGCTCGCGGGCCGTTGAATTGTTAGACAGGATGAAAAGGATGGACAGGATTGCTGAGGCGACAGTCAATGGTGTGGATTGGGAGTTTTTCGATTTCAACCACTTTTCCAGAGAGCAGGAATGGCGTGCAACTCGATCCTGTTCATCCCTTTCATCCTCTTCATCCTGTCAAATTCTTTCCGTCAGTCGATCGCCGCCGCGTGGCGTCCCGCTTTGGGATCGCCGGCGGCCTGGATGACCCCCGTCTTGGGGTCGATCGCCAGCATCACGGGATTTCCAATCGCTCCCGACGTCGTGGAAATGATGTGGCCGCGGCGGGCGAGTTCCTGTCGGACAGGCTCGGCGATCGCGTCGTTGAGTGTCAGTTTCCCAAGACCGACAATCGCTTGCGTCCGATCCGGATGGGGATTGAACGAATCCTGATGATGGCTGGTATAGAACCGCGGTGCGGTCACCGCCTGTTCGGGAGGCATCCCGAAGTCGATGTGATTGATCAACAGATTCAGCGTCGTCTGGTCCTGCAGATCTCCCCCAGCGACGCTGATCGCGATGACCGGCTTGCCATCTCGCAAAACCAGCGTCGGTGTCAGCGTGGTACGCGGACGTTTCCCCGGCATGACCCGGTTGGGATGCCCGTCCGCGGTGTTCAGGCTGCGGACGCGATTCCCCGTGTTGACCCCCGAGGGACCAGGGGTATTCGACAGCATGTTACAGCTCGGAGTCGCCGCAACGACGTTGCCCCACTGGTCAGCCACCACGCAGGTCGTGGTGTCTTGAGTCGGCTTCCGGGTCGCGTCGGCGACAACGACCGGGTTCCCCGTCACTGCCCGCATGTTCCAGGGATCCCCCGGGCGTCGTTCCAATGAGGCTTTTTCCCGCTCAATCAACGGCCTGCGGATTCGCGTGTACTGATCCGAGAACAGTTGATCCAGGGGGACAGCCACAAATCGCGGATCGCCATAATACTCGTCGCGGTCGGCGTAGCCGAGTTTCATCGCCTCGGTGATTTCGTGAATCGTGTCCACCGAGAGGTGCCCCTGACTCTTCAGGTCAAAGCCTTCCAGCAACCTCAGGTTCTGGCACAAGACCGGCCCCTGAGTCCACGGCGGGCATTTATAAACCCGATAGCCCCGATACGAGACCGAGACCGGGTCTTCGATGCGTGTGGTGTGCGCCTCGAGATCGCGCTTGCGCTGAAACGCCCCCGTGGCGATGTACCATTGCTCGAGTTCGTCGGCGACATCCCCCCGGTAAAACCTATCCCGGGCCGCGGTCAGCTTTTCCTCGCGAGTTCCGGCCTTGGCCTCTTCGGCGGCGACCAGTTTGCGTAACGTGACCGCCAACCGGGGATGCCAGTCGGCGGTGCCGCGATCCAGAAGTTCCAGCGCCGGGGTGACCGCCTGGGCAAAGGAGATTGTCCCATATTCCCGCAATAGGGTGACAATCAGATCGACCGCGCCGGGTGTGGGGGCGGCCTTCATACTGCCGGTTGACGGGATTCCGTTCTGATAGAACCAGTCAATCGCCAAGGGATCCAGCGGAGCGACCCCCTGTCCACATAGCACTTTCACCTCTTGGTGTTGAACATCGTAGATCAGCAGCGGAACTTCGCCACCGATCGCGAACATCCCGTAGTCCGAAATGGCCAGCGCCAACAGTGTCGCGGCGGCACCATCCGCCGCGTTCCCTCCCTGACTGAGAATCCGGATCCCAGCGGCGACCGAGTCGGCATGTCCCGCGGCGACCGCCCCCCCGCGTCCACTCCCCCTCCACGTGATCTCCGCCCCCTGGCAGAGGTTGACCAGCAGCAACACCGGAGCCAGTAGTGTGATCCACGTTCGACAATCAGCCAAACGCGAAAACAGGATTCGGGGCATCGGAGCCTCACCTTGATGGAGTCGACGTCATACGGCGAACGGAATGCGCTCGATGGTTCACCGAACAAGAGTCTAACCAACCGAACAGACCACGGAAACGGATCGAAGACTCCGAGTCCTCACATCCACCGATTGTGTTCGCAGTGGATCCCTGATAGTTTGCGGCCGACATATTCAGGATTCTCCGAAGGATTCCCACATGACGGGTCGAAAGAGTGCCGCTTTCAACCGCGCGCCAGGGTTTGTGCTGGGAGTGGTCTGGTGCGCGCTGGCGTGGTCGCCGGGTTTCGCACAGGACGCGAAAACCAAGACGTTGATCCAGCAGCTCCAGTCACCTGAACAGTTCGCTCGAATGGCGGCTGCGGGCAAAGTGGCTGAACTGGGTCCAGGAGCCGCCGATGCCGCCCCCGCCTTGATCGAAGCGTTGAAGTGCGAGCGGATGGACGTGATGTTCGAGAATCCGCAAATTGCCGCCAGCCGGCGAAGTTTTGCAGACAGCCTGGTTCGACTGGGTTCGCCGGTCACGCCCCAAATCGAACAGGCATTGAACGATGCGAATGGACTGGTTCGAGTCTGGTCGGCCTACGCGCTGTTCAAAATCGATTCGGTCAAGCATCGTGGAAAGGTGGTCCGCGCGCTCATGGATTCCCTGAGAGAGGATGACGACACGGCGGCAGATGCCGCGATGGTTCTGGAACTGATGGGATCCGATGCCGCGCCGGCGATTCCATTGCTGATTCAGCAACTGGCGCATGCGGATCTTGGCGTCAGGTGCAACTCGGCGCATGCCCTGGTAGCCATCGCGAAGGGAGACCAGTTGCGGCCCCTGACCGAGGCGCTGAAGCACGAACAGCCGCTGGTTCGCGTCGGGGCCGCCTACGTTTTGCAACGCGGACAGCGAGACCTGTCTGTGGACGCCAAGATCGTGCTACAGGAAGCGTTAGACAACGAAGCCTCCGCCGTTCGAACGCAGGCGGTCTGGGCGATTGGGCAGTTGGGGAGTGTGGCTCAACCACTGGCAAAACCACTCATTGCGGTTCTGCCAAGACTCAATCCCGACATCCGCGAGTACTTTTTTGGAGGGGGGGGCCTGGGGCGACAGTCGTTCGATCCCTCCATGGTCCTGGTGGCAACCGGCCCCAAGACCAAAGAAGACTTGATTCAGGCATTGGAAGGAGAGGATCTCAAAGGACGCTTGATGGCGGCAGTGGCGCTGTTGAGACTCGATCCAAGCCAGAAGGAACGAGTGGATACGGTATTCGCCGCGGTGCGTGAGGCCCCCGATCAGAGTCTGCGTTTTTTCGCCAACCTGAGCGCCCCGCCTGTGGCTCCCGCCGCCAAACCCGATCTGGAAGGGTTGATTCGCGAAGTGTTGCAGACCAATGGTTTTGGTCCGCCATCGCC
>JAPLOC010001187.1 GCA_026692825.1 Planctomycetota bacterium
ATTATTGCTCCGAGAAATCGCACGCACGTATTCATTTGCGGGATTGACTTCAATCGCAACGGCCTCTGCCGGTCCAGGTTGGGGCGGATCGCGAAATCAATGGTCGAACACCGAGTGTGGACACTTGACAACACCTCCGGGTATGTATAATTGCATCCATGGTGTCTGACGTACACCGTAGTGAGTCTAGGGCCAAGGCCAGCCATCAGTCGACCGCCTGCGTGAGTTCATTTTCATGCGGTGAGTCGAATCTTCGCAGGTTCAAGTGACAGCGTCTGTCGTCATAGTGCCGCCGAAACAGATCGTTCCGACAGCCGATTTTTCAGTGTCGGCTAACGGGCGGCACTGGCCGTGGCCGGTAGCTGGAGTCCTTTCCGGCGGGGATTACGTGAAGCCGGTCGTGCATTTTACCGTTTTTTTGGATAGAATCCCCGGGTCGCGTCTGGAGGTGCAAGAACATGACGGAATTGACGTTGGAAAGTTTGGCTCGCCGCCTCGAGGAGGTCGAGCGCCGTTTGAACGAGAACGGAGAGGCCGGTGCCAAAGACTGGCGCATGGCGGCAGGGATGTTCACTGGGCGGGAGTTCTCGAAAATCGTCGATGACGAAGCCCGCAAGGTCCGCGAATCTGATCGCGAGGAGGCGCGCCGGGAGTTTGGCGAGTGATCCTTTTAGACACGGACCATTTGACCGTACTGAAATACTCCGACAGTGAGCGGTACACTCGCCTTCACGGACGATTGCGCGCCGCAGCACCTACTGCGATAGGCACAACGATCGTCAACGTTGAAGAACAAATGCGTGGCTGGTTGTCCGCGATTGCCAAAGAACGACAGCTACCCCGCCAAGTCCACGCGTATCGCGAATTGACAGGCCTGTTCGAATTTTTCGCCAATTTCCAGATCGTTTCACTCGATGGCAGTGCGGTCGACCTGTTCAATGGATTCCGCAGAGAAGGAATCAAAATTGGTACGATGGATCTTAAGATCGCCAGTATCTCGATTGGCAAGAATGCCCTGTTGCTGACCGCGAATCGACGTGATTTCGAGCTTGTGCCGGGGCTTAGATTTGACAACTGGCTCGAGTAGCGGTCGGGACCGAGTGACCCGCGTTGTCGTCGTCGCTTACTCCAGCCCATGGCCTGTCCACAGGGGTACCGATCCGTCAACCTCGGAGACGCCGACCAATTCAGACACGGAAAGTCTCCGTCCAAGCGCAGGAACCTCGATTGAAGTAACTTGCTACGTCAGGACACCAAAGCCGGGCCCACCCACCAGCCGAACTGCCATTTTTGGCCACGAGAAATAGCGCAAACGTATACCGCCACGAGCGTTGCGTCATTCGCAACGTGTACTCTAGATTTAAATTATAGCAATTCTCGAACCACCGTCCCAAATGACGAACGTGAACACCCGACAACACTCCAAGTGATGGGTATTTGCATTTGTATTGTCTGATGTTCATGCCGTGACTTGACGGCTGGACCTTCGCCGAACTGGTTTGCGAATCGGATGAACCCATGGCACGAATCCCTCGAAAGCTGCTGTTCGATCCGACCGAGGTCGGGGTCTATCACTGCATCAACCGCTGCGTTCGTCGGGCGCGTTTGGTCTCGAGATACGGTTCCTGACAGCCTTTTCTTGACCCCGCCAATCACCCCGTTCGCTGGCGTACACATCGAATCAATCGGTATACCATCCCGAATCGGTCGACCAATTTCCTGTTTTCCGGGAGAGTTCCACCCATGGCATCGACGTATCCCAGCCTGCACTTCCACATCGTCTTCGGCACGAAGAACCGGGTTCCCTGGATCCAAGCGGAACATCATCGAGTCAAGACATTTCGTGAGGAGTTGATCGAAATGCTGGAGCGCGCCGGGGTTGAATACGACGAACGATTTCTCGATTGACGCGGCGATTATCGAACGTGCCGCGCTGCTGCGACCCCTGCCGGGGTCGCCAGTGTTTCGATGCCGTCGGTCCCCGGGCCGCGGATGCTGACGCAACCACGACCCGGGGCTAATCGCTGTGACCCCTACCGGGGTCGGCAATGGTCGCAGCCACGACCATTCGGGGCGCATCCCTCGGTTCCATCGCCCAGTTGCATCGTCCCGGGTTGCATCGTACCGGGTTGCATCCCGGTAGGGATGCCAGCGATTAGCCTGGGGTGGAGTCCCGTCTTTATCGGGACTCCACCCCAGGTGTCGGCAGGGACCACGAACCGACCCCGGCAGGGGTCGCAGCGTCGTAGTGTGTTGCAGGTGAATCAAATATGGCTGTCACTGGGCGCCTCAAAACCGGCCACTCATGGGTGCCCCAGAACCGGCCGGCGAGAATCGGGTGAAAGGTGGCGGGAATTGGGTTCCGAACGGTTGCCGAG
>JAPLOC010001188.1:0-844 GCA_026692825.1 Planctomycetota bacterium
CCTCTCCTACCACGATCCGCATGTTCCGGTGATGCCGAAAATGCGGAAGCACGACATCCGGTTGAACAGCCAGACGCTGTCCACCGGTTGGTTGGAGAGCCTGGACTGCACGTTGATCGTCACCGACCACTCGGCGGTGGACTGGAATCTCGTTGCACGTCATTCGCGACTGGTCATCGATCCGCGGAATGCCTGCGGAAAGATCTCAGGACCGCGCGAACACATTATTAACTGAGCGCTCGCCCCTCCAGAGCGGGCGCGTTTCATCAAGGGATCCCCACAGTGACCCGTTTTCTTGTCACCGGTGGAGCCGGTTTTATTGGCTCTCACCTGGTCGACCGGCTGGTTCGGGGTGCGCACAACGTGCGAGTTCTCGACGATCTCTCAACGGGGAAGCTCGCGAACATCGAACCACACCTCGGCGCTGTCGAGTTCATTCAGGGGGCGGTTCAGGATCCGGCCGCCTGTCAACGCGCGGTGGAGGGAGTCGACGTCGTGTTTCACGAGGCAGCGCTCGCCTCGGTTCCGTTGTCCGTCGATCGACCGCTCGAAACTCATGCCGCCTGTGCCACGGGAACCCTGGTGCTGCTTGATGCCTGCCGTCGGGCCAATGTGAAGCGGCTGGTTTACGCAGCCTCCAGCAGTTGCTACGGCGATGTCCCCGAGATGCCCAAACGGGAGAACCACCTGCTGATGGCGCTCTCTCCCTACGGGGCGGCCAAATTGGCGGGGGAATTGTATGTCGAGGCGTTCGCCCATACGTACGGACTGGAAACCGTTCGCTTGCGGTACTTCAACGTCTTTGGTCCCCGGCAGGATCCGAAAGGTCCGTACGCCGCCGTCA
>JAPLOC010001188.1:866-2148 GCA_026692825.1 Planctomycetota bacterium
CGTCGCCCCAAGATCTTTGGCGATGGAACACAGTCCCGGGATTTCACCCACGTCGCCAACGTGGTCGCCGCGAATCTGCTGGCGGCGACCACTCCCGGAATCTCAGGGCGGGTTTATAATCTGGCCTGTGGAGAGTCGCTGAGCGTCGCCGACCTGCTGCGCCAGATTTGCCGGATTCTCGATCGTCCGTTCGATCCGGAATTCGCCCCGCCACGAACCGGCGACATTCTGCATTCCTGGGCGGACATCTCTGAGGCCCGCAAGGACTTGGGGTATCAAGTGGAGATGCCCCTAGAGGCTGGGTTGGAGGAAACGGTGCGCTGGTACGCGGCGGAACATTTGCGAACACGGAAGAACGCGTGACGGCACGCCAGGATCGCCGCGGTGCCGAGATCGATCCGGAGCGGTCGTGGCTGGTCGCGTACACGATTTCGAGGCGTGAAAAAGACTTGGCGCGGAAACTGTTCACCAAACAGATTCCATTCTATTTGCCGGTCGTCCAGCAGCAGTTTCGTAGTCCCTCGGGTCGGCGACAGACTGCGTTTTTGCCGCTCTTCCCCGGATATGTCTTCCTGAGGGCTGGCGAAGGGGAACGCACTTCAATACTGCAAACCAATTGCATTTCGCAGTTGCTGCCTGTGACGATGCCGGACGAATTGGAATTCGATCTCAGGCAGGTGCTGCAACTGACGAATTCCGGTGCGCCGCTGGAATTGGAAGCGAAACTGGAACCCGGAACGCCGGTCCGGATTATTTCGGGGGCGTTTCAAGGATTTGAGGGGACTGTCCTCAAACGGCAGTCGGGTGACAGATTGTTGGTCTCCATTCGCTACGTCCAGCAAGGGATCTCGTTCTCGCTGGAGGGATGCCAGGTCGAACCGACTAATTAGTTTCGCAACCCGACGCCACCAACGTCGTGCCGGAACGACAAATCGGGGAAGTTGGTGTTGGCTGAGAAAAACTACGGCCTGCTTCGAAGTGAAGATCCCCCAAGCGTCAACCGCCATGCCCGTTGACGCTCGCCTCCGGCTGGATTCCTCCATTGGGTTCAGGGTACCTGAATTGCGACCGGGCGGAAGCCCAGGGCGTCGCTCGCTCGGGTCGGGCAGAGCCAGCCCCGGTCTGTCGAACAGCAGTTCTCCGCGTCGTTCCAATAACTTCCTCCGCGGTACACGCGGCTCGAGCCGGCTGAGGGACCAGTCGGATCGGCCCCTCCCCGCAAATGCTCGGCGTACCAGTCGTTCGTCCATTCCCATACCAGGCCATGCATATCGTACAACCC
>JAPLOC010001189.1 GCA_026692825.1 Planctomycetota bacterium
CGGGGGGAATCCTGTGCATACCCCGGAATTTTGCCGAAATCGCCGTTTTCGGAAAGACCAATTTCAACCGACCGTCAGGTCGGGGTGTGAACGGTTACCAGAACGGTTGTACCCAGGCATCACAAGACACAACCACCCATACCCACGTCCTGTGTGTACCACCCATTGACGATGCGATTCTTCAAACAATTCCGGGGCCAGGTGATTCACGGGACGAATGTCTCTTCCGTTTTGCTCGTCACGTCAAGGCCATATATCCCAACCTGGACCTACTACTCGATCAAAAACTGCTTCGGGGAATCTTACTCCAACGGCACGAGTTCGCTCTGCCGAACATTCCGAAAACATCGCAAAAACGAGATTTCGAAATTCAGTGGAGAGATTTTGTCTGGAAACTGGAATGCGTACGGACACCGATTGGGCGTCCTCGGCTTGAAGAGGCCGAATTGATCGCCAAGACGGTCGAATTGCCAGCGTGTGCCCGCCACTTTCAGAGCGAACCTTTCAAGCAGCTTGTGCGATTCTGCGTCGCACTTCATCAGGTTCATCGTGGCGGCCAGTTTCCACTGAGTTGCCGTATCGCGGGTACGCAGATTTGCAAGTCACACAAATATGCGGCTCTGATGATCAAAAAGCTGGTCGACTGTGGGATCCTCGTGGTCGCGGACGCATCCTATTTGTCTGGCAAACGATCCCGCGAATACCGGTATATTGGTGAAGCAAATCAACCGAATCAAAAGACCGAACCAGAGAGTACGTTTCCACCAAAAGCTACATCAGCGGAGGAACATGCTTGACTGCCAGTATGTCAATGATGTAGCATTTGCTACATCATGAGGAACCGTGCAACGATAACGGAGACGCTTCGCGCGGCGATCGCCGCCAGCGGGAAGACATTTCTGGCACTGGAGCGAGAATCGGGCGTTTGTCGGCAGAGCTTGATGAAGTTTGCCCGTGGAGAGCGACATTGTCGCGGGGATCAACTCGACAAGTTGGCAGAATATTTTGGCCTGATTCTCAGGCCTGCACCGGATGGGAAGACGAAGTGAAACATGGGAAGTGTATTCCGGAAGACTTTTACCAAACCACTTCCGAAAGACTCGGAACTTTTCGTACGCAAGGGATTGCGGTTTGCCCGTTGGCGCGACGCAAAGGGTAAACTCAAGACGGCTCGGGTGACGACGGGAAAGGATGGAGCCGACCGTATCGTCATAGAAGCTCACACGTTCACGGCTAAGTATCGCTCCCAGGAAGGAATCGTCGAAATTGCGACTGGCTGTCGGGACGAAACCGCCGCCCGCCAGGTACTTGCCGACCTCGAACGCCGCGCCGAATTGGTAAAGGCCGGAGTGTTGACGTCGTGCGAAGATGCAATTGCCAATCACCAAGCGACGTGCCTTGAAGAACACTTTTTGGCATATCGGTCTCACCAGCAGGCGAAGGGGGTAGTTTCCCGTCGCGTCCACGAAGTTCATTCACAACTGCGGCGAATGTCTCACGAGTGCAGTTTCGTTCGCCTCGGCGATCTTGACGCTGAACGGCTCGAAAGCTGGCTCGCAGACAGGGCGATTGCACCAAAATCACTCTGAAAACAGGACTTTCTCGAGATATTCGGTACTCCAAGCGGCTCTGAGTCGTTTGTTCTTGATTCCCATCTTTGCCGTCGTTTCGTTCTTCAGCATGCTGAGCGCGGTCCGTCGGA
>JAPLOC010001190.1 GCA_026692825.1 Planctomycetota bacterium
CTGGAACTCCTGGTTGAATTGCCGGGGGTTGAATCGCCGGGGGTGGAGTCGAACCACCGCTGTCGCCTTATCAGAACGAGGTGCTTCCGTTACACCACCGGGCGGAATCGCATTGATCGTGATCGAACTGACAATCCAGTGATCGCGGAACGGGGATCGAAGTGGGCTGGAAGGCGCTCGAATCCTTGTCTTCTGGTCTTCAGCCAGACGCTACACCATCTCAGCTACCAGCCCGGGAAGGGCGCGGCGTCTTCGCCAACGCCGAAAAGCAAAAAGGCCCGGCGTCACTCGCCTTGTCTGAGGCAGGTGACACCGGGCTTCCGAGAACTCGCGGAGGCCTGAAAAGCTGATGTCAACTGCGCAGGCGATACGGAGCATCTCCGTTCGGAAGACTCGGTTTCCCCGATTGATTCACGGCCATGGGCCAAAACCCTTGCCGCAGATCGGAGCGCACCGGCTGCGTCGCGAGAGAATTCGCCGATCTGGCGAACCACCTCGTATCGCGCTCTGCCCGATGGGACATCAGTCGCAGGAAGTACATGACCGGGAAAACCGTTGAATGGGATGGATCGTGTGGGTCAAACGGCGCCGCGAAAGCGATCGCCATGCCCGATTAGACGCGGGACGATGGGAAATGGTTCACAAAAAATCGACGAGTTCTTTCGGTCAGTCATAGGGACGGAGATAAGATGCAATACCTGTCCGTTCGAAACGTCCACCATTTCACGGACGATGCCCGCAAACGTCCTGTTGGCTTTCAGAATGCGACAGCCGTCAGGCAGATGGCAACGCGGATCGCGCACGATCTTGATGACCACTTCGAATCGCGAGCCGGCATTCCGTCAAGAAATATGAACAGATAAGCAGCGGGGCGACTTGACGATAAGTATGGTGCGTCAAATCACCTCAACAAAATCGGCAAACTGTGCTGCGACCTCAAGTAAACGCTTTCCAACTCCAGATTCGCCATTCTCTAAATGGATCACCGATGTATTGATGCACCGCGTCAGCGGGATCATGAGCCACTCCGCTGCCAGTTGCGCGGCGAGGTTCTGGTGGGGCGAGGGTTGCTTATCCGAGTGAGCTTCTTGAAACTGGTGAAGCTTGATATCGTAGAATCGGTCCAGCGAGAAAAGGAATGTGATCCAGCCCTCGAGGCCGCGGCACGAGTCGTACTGAACGAACCGATGGACGCTGTTTTCGTGGATCGGAACCACTCTGCCTAGTGGGCGGGTACCGTCCCACACCTTTCGGCCCTTCTTAACGAATTCGCGAGCTGGCCGGCAGGAATGCGGCTCTGCAGGTCGGTCCACAAGCGTGTATGGGACACAAAACAACATGTCTACAGGATCGTTTCCGCTTTCCTGATTAATAGCCGCCATCCGCTCGTACAGTCTGTCTTCGGGGAAAACGGGCTGTGTCGTAATTACGACACGCCCACCGAGCAGGTCCTTGTTCGGCTCGATTTGCCAAGTATCCAAGCCCATCGCCTGAGCTGCTGCGTTTGCAAAAGTGCAAATGTTGTGCTGCATCCGCAGGCTTTTCTTTAGAAACCGGGTGTGGGTGCGGTTCCGAATCATGGGCGTGGGATTCCAGTCGCAGGGATCGGACGGCCGAACCATCTGATCGATACCGTCAGCAATTGCACATCGCTCGGGTCCGAAGAGCAGGTGGAGAATGTCCCGTTCATCCTCGGGGCAATCTTGTGCCTCATCCACACAGACAAGATCCCACCTCAAAAGGTCGGACTCCTCGCGGACAGCCCTCAGAAGATCCGGATCCTTCAAGTACTCAAGTAGTGACCGCTTGCGGACGTCGTATACATTCAAGAATTCGTCGCATTCGTCAAGTAGACCGGTGGCATTCAGCACCTGTCCGAGGAACGTCTGGATCGTTTCGACACGTATTGAACGGCCCGCGGTCTGATCACGAACACCAAGGATTGTCAACAGACGTTCGATCTCCGCGGCCAAGGCAATATTGTAGGTCAGGAAGAGAGTGCGCTCGCGAGCCCGGACGTAGCGGTCGTAAGCCATGTGCAGAAGTGCCACTGTCTTGCCAGTTCCACCTCTGCCTCGGTAGACAACCTGACGTTCTCCTGAGGTGGAAACCTCGAGGTAGGGACTGATGCTCTGGCGTGCGATAGCTTCCAGTTTTCGACGGTCGAGAGCTGACGGCCTGAATGGCTGGGCGAAAATGTTTCGGATGCGCGTGATGCGGCCAACAACTCTTCCGCTGTTGAGGATGTGGAAGCCGTCCCGGAACTCCACCTCCTGCTGTGATAGTGCGGCGGCGACGAAATGGCACCACGAAGCGTCCGCCCCGACAATGTTATGTGGCGCGTCTGGCAGGTCGTCCTGCGGTACTCCGCGGAGCCAGACGAGGCCGGTGATAAAGGGAACATATTCGTGCTGCAAAATTTCCAAGTAGTGCTTCAGGGAAAACACCTGCTTCCGGCTTTGTTTCGAGGCATTGTGCCAGTGGTCGGGGTACCGCACTCGGACCTCACCATTTTCAGTGAACGTCACCGCGTCGGGCGGATGGTCCTTGACCTCGATCGTCATGCACAGCGACTTGACATGTACCTCGGAGGGGAGTCCGAGGCGCCCGGCTTGGGGGATCGGAACCGGCAGCGGTTGATGGAGTTGTACAAGGAGCAGTAGATCGATGTCACGTATCTTCTGCCCGTGGCACTGGGCTGCGGTAATGATCGTAATTTTCTGGCGCGGTTCCTCGAGTTTACCCCATTCCTGCACAATCAAGCTGTCGAGTTGCTGCGCTGCCCCGAACTCGGGTTCGTCTCGGTCACCTATGATTTCCCTCATGTCAGCCCTCGCTTTCAAGAATTGCCGTGGCCGGTAAAGCGACGTTGCTCAGTCGACGAGGTCAGTACCGAAGAA
>JAPLOC010001191.1:0-1992 GCA_026692825.1 Planctomycetota bacterium
CCCATCGCAGATTGTTCATCACCGCCTGGATGTTGAATTTGCGGAACCCGGTGTAGGGTTTCTCTTGGACGTCGGCGACGCCGTCACCGTCGGTATCCTTCAGGTACCACAGGTCGGGAGTCGCCGCGACGTACACGCCCCCTTTCCAGAACGCCAGGCCGGTCGGCCAGGAGATTCCCTCAATGAAGACGGTCGACTGATCGAACTGGCCATCGCCATTGGTGTCTTTGAGAACGCGAATCCGTCCCAGAGGCGGGTCGGCTGACTTATCGTCGAATGGCTTGTCGGTCTCTTTGTCGGTGAACGGGTAATCGTGCATTTCGAGAACCCAGCCGTTCCCCCACTCGTCGTACTCGATCGCGACGGGCGAGGCGACCAGCGGTTCGCTGGCGACGAGCTGCATTTCGAACCCGGCAATTGTCTCAAACGTCTGGAGAGCGTCGGCGGGTTCAGTTGGGGGCGTTCGAGGGAATGCCAACGGCTCGTCGGCTCGACTGGCTCGCAGCGAAAGCACCATGGAAAGAACGGTCAGCAACCCGATCAGCGTCCGCATGGAGCGAGACTCCAGGATTGGTTAATGTCCACCGCTTCCTGACGGGCGCGGCTCTGCGTGTACGTCGGGTTCTCGACCGTGTGGAGTCTAAGACAACTCGACCAGTGGCGAACCGGAGGGGAGGATCGAGACCGGTCGCCCTGCGGAGTTGGTGTATTGCCGGCTCGTGTCGATTCCCAGATGGCGGTAAATGGTCGCCAATACGTCTTGCGGTGTCTTCGGGTTCGTTTTGGGAAACGCTCCCTTGGCATCGCTTTCCCCCAAGACGCGTCCCCCGCGCACCGGTCCCCCCGCGAGCGCGGCGCTGAAGACATTGGGGTAATGGTCGCGGCCAGCGTCGTTATTCACCCGCGGGGTGCGACCAAACTCACCCCAGGCGACCACCAGTGTCGATTCCAACAGTCCACGGGTTCGCAAGTCCTCAATGAGTGCGGAATACGCCTGGTCGAAACGAGGGAGAAATCCCCGGCGGAGCGAATCGAACCCCTGCACATGGGTGTCCCACCATCGCAGGTCGACCGTCACCATCCGCACTCCCGCTTCAATCAGGCGTCGGGCCAGCAGAATCCGCTGGCTCCAGGCGGGGGCTCCGCAACGGTTCGAGGCACCTGGGTCAAACGCGGGAATAAAACCATATCGATCACGGACCGCCGTCGGCTCAGCGTCGAGGTCAAACGCATCCCGCGCCCTAGGGCTGGTGAGAATCCCCCAGGCCTGCCGCTGAAAATCATTCACCGCCCGCAGTTGGCCACGCGTGTCGAGTTGTTGACGCAGGCGGTCGAATCCGGTCAGCAGTTCGCGCCGACCCGCCAGACGGTCGACATCCAATCCTTGTGCCAGCTCGAAATTCGGAACCCGAAACGGACCATTGGCCGCAGGGTCGGCGAGGGTCTCAAACGGCTTGTTCGCGACTCCCAGGTACGCCGCCCCGGTTCCAGGCACCAGTTTGGGAACCATGACGGAGGCCGGCAGTTCCCGATCCAGCCCCCCCAACCGCTCGGCGGCAATCGCACAGCAACTGGGATGGATATTCTCATCGCCGTTGGGGCCTGAGGGATACCCGGTGAAGCAGATCTGGTCGCCCGTCGAATGCCCGGCGTCAAGGTGGTTAAGACTGCGGACGATCGACCAGTCGCGCATGACCGCCGCACTGCGGGGGAGCATGTCGGTCAGATAAATCCCCGGCACCTCAGTGGGAATTGTGCCAAGTTCCCCACGGTACTCGGCGGGAGCATCGGGTTTGGGATCCCACATGTCGATATGGCTGGGACCACCCCGCATCCAGAGCAGAATGACGTTGTTTTTCCCCCCGGTCGATTCGGCACGCGCTTCATTCGCCAGCAGATTCCCCAAACCGAACCCGGTCGAACCCAGGAGTCCCGCCTGGATGAACGAGCGGCGTGATAATCGGAGTGAATGCAGAAACCCCGGGCACCCGC